>NZ_LZLU01000253.1:0-24297 GCF_001673415.1 Mycobacterium sp. 1165196.3
TGCCCGGCCGCGCGACCAGGGAGATCCGCTCCAGCAGGTTCTTGCCGTCGACGCCGAAGTTCACCTCGCGCACCTCCCCCGCGGCCACTCGCCCCGCCGCCGTCGCGGCCCTTCCGACAGCGGGGCCCGCTGCGCGGCGCACCGCCGCCCGGGCCGCCGGCCGCCGCGTACGATCCGCCGACCCGGACCGGCCGCAGCAACGACGTCGGGGATTTCCCGACCACGCGGGTCGGCGTCCCGGGACCGCCATCGGACCGGCCGCCGCCGCAGGCGCGCGGCGCCTCGATCGGCCGCGGGGGAGGTGCGAGGGGCCGGGGCGCGGTGGCCGCGGGCGGAAGCGACCCGACGCTGCCGGTGTGCTGGCCCACCTCGAAGGTGATCCGCGGGCCGTCGGGCTTGCCGATGTTGATGGTCTGGCCGTCGTGGATGTCGACGACCGGCACCCGCTGGCCGTCGAGGTAGACCCCGTTGAGCGTGTTGTTGTCGAGCGCGAGCCACCGCCCCTGATCGAAGCGCAGCAGCACGTGCGCGCGGGCGATCAAGGGGTGGGCGACGCGCAGGTCGGCACGCAGATCGCTGCCGACGACCACGTCGCGGCCGGCGGCGAAGCTACCTTCGGCGCGGTCAGCTCGAGCCGTCAGCACGGGCTGCGCAGGTCGAGTCATCACATCCAGATTAGGGGTCGTTGGCCGCGGCCCGGCCTCAGCGTTTCAGCCGGATGTGCCAGCGGACGAAGCCGGTGTAGCCGATCGACAGCGCCGCGAGCATCAGCATGTCGAACACGAAAATGTGTTTGGAGTGCTGCCAGATCGGGTCGTTGGTCGGGATCTGCTTGACCTTGACCAGCGATGGGAAGTCGATCGAGGAGGCGCCCGCGGCGTAGCCCCACCGGGCGGGCGTCAGCCACGCCATCTGCTCGAGGCCGATGCGCTGATAGACCGGGATCATGCCGCTGGAGAACACCAGCTGCGACATGATCGACACCACCAGCAGCGGCATGATCTGTTCGTTGGACTGGGCCAGCGCCGACAGCAGCAGGCCCAGCATGGCCGAGGCCACACAGGTGCCGG
This sequence comes from Mycobacterium sp. 1165196.3, assembly GCF_001673415.1. NCBI lineage: Bacteria > Bacillati > Actinomycetota > Actinomycetes > Mycobacteriales > Mycobacteriaceae > Mycobacterium > Mycobacterium sp. 1165196.3. Next base: position 1,071 of record NZ_LZLU01000253.1, read on the forward strand.
CGACGGTGACGAACAGCGAGAAGGTGGAGTTGCCGAAGAACTGGGGATGCGCCGTCGGCGCGCCCTTGCCCAGCCGCACGATAATCGTGGCGATCGCCGCCTGTGCCGTCGCGAAGACGCAGAACACCGCGATCTTGGCCAGCAGGTAGGCGGTGGTGGACAGGCCGACGGCCTGCTCGCGTCGGAAGATCGGGCGCTCGCCGATCAGGTCGCGAATGGTCAGCGCGGTGCCCATGAACACCGCGCCGATGTTGAGCAGCACCATGATGTACTGCGGCTGCGTCGGCGCGGGGCCCAAGGGGTCGGCCGGGCCGAGGCCGGGGTGGGGGCCCTTCACCGTCAGCGACAACGCGCCGATGAGGAACGGCAGGACCGCCAGGAAGATGGTGTAACCGCGGTCGGACACGACCAGCCGAACCTGGCGGCGGGCGATCGTCGACAGCTGCCGGAACAGGTTGGTCTGGGGCGGTTCGCCCAGATCGGCCGGGCTCTCCGGGGTCGGTGGCTGCGACGACTGCTGGTTGCGCTCCTTGAAGCGGCGGTTGGCCTCGTCCGGGTCGGCGCCCACCTTGGCGAAGATGTCGGCCCAGTTGCGGGTCCCCATCGCGGACTCGACCTGGTCCGGCGGCCCGCAGAACGCGGTCTTGCCGCCGGGTGCGACCAGCAGGATCTGATCGCAGACGTCGAGGTAGGACACCGAGTGGGTCACCACCAAGACCGTGCGGCCGGCGTCGGCCAGCTGGCGCAGCATCAGCATGACCTGGCGGTCCAGCGCCGGGTCCAGACCCGACGTCGGCTCGTCGAGCAGCAGCAGCGACGGCTGGGTGAGCAGTTCGAGGGCGACGGAGGCGCGCTTGCGCTGGCCGCCGGAGAGCTTGTCGACCCGGGTGTCGGCGTGCTGGGTCATGTCGAGTTCTTCGAGCACCTGCGCGACGATGCGGGCCCGCTCCTGTTTGCTGGTGTCGGGCGGCAGGCGCAGCTCGGCGGCGTAGTTCAGCGCCTGGTTGACCGTGAGCTGGCGGTGCACCACGTCGTCCTGCGGGACCATGCCGATCCTGCTGCGCATCGAGGCGTACTCGGTGTGAATGTTGTGGCCCTCGAAGGTCACGGTGCCCGACGTCGGGCTGGTGTAGCCGACGATCAGCCGCGACAGCGTGGTCTTGCCCGCGCCCGAACCGCCGATGATGGCGGTCAGCGTCCCGGGCCGCGCGGTCAGCGAGATGTGGTCGAGCAGCTGCTTGCCGTGGTCGACGGTGTAGCAGACGGAGTTGACCTCCAGGCCGCCGCTGCGGGTGGCGGCCTCGGTGCGTCGGACCAGGTTGTCGCCGGTGAACACCAGGTCGACGTTGCCGATGGTGACGACGTCGCCCTCGGTCAGCACCGCCGAGCCGACCCGAACGCCGTTGACGAACGTCCCGTTCACGCTGTGCGCGTCGCGGATCTCGGTGCCCAGCGGCGTCTGGATCAGGAAGGCGTGGTGGCGCGAGGCCAGCACGTCCTGGATGACGATGTCGTTGTCGGTGGCGCGGCCGATGGTTTGCGAGCCGGCGGGCTTCTGGATGGCGCCGGAGCGCGACGGCATCAGCGCCTGGAACATCTTCGTGGCCAGGTTCGCGACCTCGGGCGGCTTCGCGGAGGCGGGGGCCATCTGGGTGTGCGGGCTCCCGACGGCGGGCATTTGCGCGATCGGCGGGGCGGCGTGCGGCGGGGGCGGCGCGGCCGGCGGGAACGCGGGCGGGCGGCCACCGCCGCCGCCGTACACGGTCTGGACGGGCCGCTGCTGACGTTTGACGTCGGCCGCCACCAGGGCATGGCCGGGCGTCCGCCCCGCACCGAATCGATGAACATCCCGGTCGCGGCACCGCCCCAGGCACCGCCCTGGTGGCGGCCGACGTCAAACGTCAGCAGCGGCCCGTCCGGGTTGCCGATGTTGAGGGTCTGCCCGTCGTGGATCTCGACCACCGGCACCCGCCGGCCGTTGACGAAAGTGCCGTTGAGCGAACCGTTGTCGATCGCCAGCCACTTGCCCTGGTCGAAGCGCAGCAGCAGGTGGGCACGCGAAATCAGCGGGTGGGTGATACGCATGTCCGCTCGCAGATCGCGCCCGACTACTACATCGTGGCCCGCTGCGAAGGTGCGTTCCGATCCTTCGTGATGGACGGTTAGCGCTGGCGGGGCTGGTGCTGACATCGCCACAACTGTAGCTTGCGCCCCTGTGGATTACCGGGGAGCGCCCGCTGCCACATCGGGCGCGCCGGTGACCACGCAGTGCGTCCGGGTGTAGATCGTGGGCATGCACTGATTGCAGTGCGTGCACGCCGAATGCACCTGGTGCCGGGCGCCATCAGCGGCGATCCGGTTGATCAGATCCGGTTCGGCCAGCAGCGCGCGGGCCATGGCGACGAATTCGAATCCCTCCGCCATCGCCAGGTCCATCGTCTCCCGGTTGGTGATGCCACCGAGCAGGATCAGCGGCATCTTCAGCTCGTTGCGGAACAGCTTGGCGTCGCGCAACAGATATGCCTCGCGGTACGGGTATTCGCGCAGGAATTTCTTGCCCGTCATGCGCATGCCCCAGCTCAGCGGCGGCTTGAATGCGCCGGCGAACTCCTTGAGCGGCGCGTTGCCGCGGAACAGGTACATCGGGTTGACCAGCGAGCTGCCCGCGGTGAGTTCGATCGCGTCCAGGCCGCCGTCTTCCTCGAGCCACTTGGCTGTCCTCAGCGACTCCTCCGTGCTGATGCCGCCGCGAACCCCGTCGGCCATGTTCAGCTTGGCGGTCACCGCGATGGGCGTGCCCTCCTTTTCCACCGCGCGCCGAACGGCCATCACCATGCCGCGGGCGACCTTAGCCCGGTTTTCCAGCGATCCGCCGAACTCGTCGTCGCGGCGGTTGATCAGCGGGGACAGGAACGAGCTCGCCAAATAATTGTGGCCCAGGTGGATTTCGACGGCATCGAAGCCGGCCTCGATGGCCAGGCGGGCGGCGTTGGCGTGCCCGGCGATCACCTCGTCGATGTCTTCACGCGTCGCCTTCTTGGCGAATCGCATCCCGATCGGGTTGAAGAACCGCACCGGCGCCAGCGCCTTGGCCTTGTTGGACTTGGCGTTGGCCACCGGGCCGGCGTGGCCGATCTGCGCGCTGACCGCAGCGCCCTCGGCGTGGACCGCGTCGGTGAGCCGTCGGAACCCGGGCACGGCCTCCGGCCGCATCCAGATGCCGTTGCCCTCGGTGCGCCCGCCGGGGGAGACGGCGCAGTAGGCGACCGTCGTCATGCCGACCCCGCCGGCGGCGGGCAGCCGGTGGTATTCGATGAGGTCGTCGGTCACCAGCGCCTCGGGCGTGCGCGCCTCGAAGGTGGCGGACTTGATGGTGCGGTTACGCAGCGTTATCGGCCCGAGCTTCGCGGGGCTGAACACGTCCGGCGGGGTTGACATACCGGGAGCCTAATGGCGATCGCGAGCGCGGCGAAGCCGGGCGTGGCGGGTCGCCATCATCGATGTCTGCCAGACTGTCAGCGTGGGAGCAATCACGCTGGACGGCAAGGCCACCCGCGACGAGATCTTCGTCGACCTCAAACAGCGGGTGACCGCTTTGACCGCCTCGGGCCGCACCCCCGGGCTGGGCACCATCCTGGTGGGCGACGACCCCGGCTCCCAGGCGTACGTGCGGGGCAAGCACGCCGACTGCGCCAAGGTCGGCATCACCTCGATCCGCCGCGACCTGCCCGCCGACATCAGCACCGACACGCTCAACGACACCATCGACGAGCTCAACGCCAACCCGGATTGCACCGGTTACATCGTGCAGTTGCCGCTGCCCAAGCACCTGGACGAGAACGCGGCGCTGGAGCGGGTCGACCCCAACAAGGACGCCGACGGGCTGCACCCCACCAACCTGGGCCGGCTGGTGCTCAACAACCCGGCCCCGCTGCCGTGCACCCCGCGCGGCATCGTGCACCTGTTGCGCCGCTACGACGTCGAGATCGCCGGGGCGCACGTGGTCGTCATCGGCCGCGGCGTCACCGTCGGTCGCCCGCTCGGCCTGCTGCTGACCCGACGCTCCGAGAACGCCACGGTGACGTTGTGCCACACCGGAACTCGCGACCTGCCCGCCCTGACCAGGCAGGCCGACGTCATCGTCGCCGCCGTCGGGGTGCCGCACATGGTGACCGCCGACATGGTGCGCCCCGGTGCCGCGGTGCTCGACGTCGGCGTCAGCCGGGTGGACGGCAAGCTCGCCGGCGACGTGCATCCCGACGTGTGGGAGGTGGCCGGCCACATGTCGCCGAATCCCGGTGGGGTGGGCCCGCTGACCCGCGCGTTCCTGCTGACCAACGTCGTCGAACTGGCCGAGCGGGGATGACCGCGCGGACCGTGCTGCGGGCCCAGTGGCCAATTCTGTTGGTGGGCCTGATCTTTGCGACGGCCCTGGCCTTGGTGGGAGCCAACTTCTGGCGTCGCGGTTCGTTGTTGATCGGCATCGGCGTCGGCGTCGCGGCGTTGCTGCGGTTGCTGCTGTCCGAGGACCGGGCCGGCCTTCTGGTGGTGCGCGGCAAGGGAATCGACTTCATGACCACCGCGGCGGTCGGGGCGGCGATGTTCTATATCGCGTGGACCATCGACCCGCTGGGCACCCGCTAGTACCTCGGCAGCGCCGGAACCTGCCCGGGCATCGCGGGGAGCTGGCCCGCCATCCCGGGAATCTGGCCCGTCATGCCCGGGATCTGGCCCGTCATGCCCGGGATCTGGCCCGGCATTCCCGGCGGCATGGCCCCGGACAGGTTGCCGTTGGCGATGTTCGCCATCTCCTGGGGGCAATACGTCTGGATTGCGATCGTGGTGAACATGCGGGCCATCGTGGGCGACATGCCGCGGCCGGCGACGCTGGACGCGGCCGCCGCGAAATTGCCGCCCGGCTGCGACAGCATCGGGCAGATCGACTCGCCGACGGACATCGCGTTACCGGGCTCGCCGAAGTCGATGCCGGCGTGGTTGAGCGCGTCGATGAAGTCGTCGCCGTTGCCCTCCGCCCCGGCCGGCGCCGCGAACGCCGAGGCCACGGTCAGCAGGCCGGCGGCCGCGGCCAGCAGGCGGATGGTGAAGGGCTGATGGCGAAAGACCCAGATCCATTGATGAGTTCGTGCAAGTGCCTTCACGCCAGCCTCCCCGTCCGCCATGGAGTGCGTCTGAGGCACACTCGAATCACGCCTACGAACTCTGGGCCATCACTGTCACGTTTGCGACACGGTGGGGTAAAGGTTCGCACAATAAGCGTTTCGTGAGGTCGCGACCGGCGCGGCGTCGGTTATTACGCGGCCCGATTGCGCAAGGCCACTCGGCAGATCGACGCCACACTGTGATGTAACACGGGCGGCGACACCGGACTTGCGGGCGGGAGATGAACCAGAATCCGCCCCATGACGACCCGCCCGACCCACCACGAGATCTCGCGTCAGACGTTTCTTCGCGGCGCCGTCGGAATGTTGGCGACGGGAGCGGTGTTCGGCACCGCCCCGGCGGCCGCGGACCCCGCGGGCTGGGGCGGCCTTGCCTCCTCGATCGGCGGCAGCGTGCTGTTACCGGCCAACGGCGCCCAATTCTCCACCGGCAAGCAGGTTTTCAACTCGTTCTACAACGGCTCCAATCCCGCTGCGGTAGTTCGGGTTTCGTCGCAGGCCGACGTGCAGAAGGCGGTCGCGTTCGCGAAGGTCATCAACCTCAAGGTCGCACCGCGCGGCGGGGGTCATTCGTACGTCGGCGCGTCCAGCGCCAACGGCACCATGGTGCTCGATCTGCGCGGGCTGCCCGGCGGGGCGAACTTCGACGGCAACAACGTCACGGTGACCCCGGCGACCGATCTGTATGCCGTACACCAGGCCCTGGCCGGCGCGGGCCGCGCCGTTCCCGTCGGCACCTGTCCCACCGTCGGCATGGCGGGGCTCGCGTTGGGCGGCGGGGTGGGCGCCGACGCCCGGCGCGCCGGGCTCACCTGCGACGCGCTGCAATCCGCGACCGTGGTGTTGCCCAGCGGCGACGTGGTCACCGCGTCGGCCAACGACAACCCGGATCTGTTCTGGGCCTTGCGCGGTGGCGGCGGCGGCAACTTCGGGGTGACCACCGCGATGACCTTCGCGACCTTCGCCACCGCGGACAGCGACCTGGTCCGGCTGGACTTCCCACCGTCGTCGGCGGTGCAGGTGCTCACCGGCTGGCAATCCTGGCTGGCCGGCGCGGACCGCAACACCTGGGGGATGGTTGATCTGTCGGTCGGCTCGGCGCAGGCGAATTGCCATGTGCTGGCGACGTCTCCGGCCGGGAGCGGCTCCGGTGTGGCCGACACCCTCAAATCCGCGGTTGGGCTGGCGCCCACCGCCGTAACCAACAAGACGCTGAGCCACATGGACCTGGTGACCTATCTGGCCGGTGGCGGCGCGACCAGCCCGGCGCGCGGCTTCGTGGCCGGTTCGGATGTGATCGGGCCGATGACTTCCGCTGCGGCCCATGCCATTGCGACCGCGGCCGGGCAGTGGCCGGCCTCCGGCGCGGGTCAGGCCTCGGTGCTGATCGATCCGCTGGGCGGCGCGGTCGCCGACGTCGCGCCGGGCGACACCGCGTTTCCGTGGCGCACTCAGTCCGCGGTGGTGCAGTGGTACGTCGAGCCCGCCGCCAACCAGGTAGCCGCCGCCAGCACCTGGGTGGGCGCCGCGCATCAAGCGGTACAACAGTTCTCGGTCGGCGGATACGTCAACTACCTGGAGGCCAATACCGCGCCGTCGCGCTACTACGGCCAAAACCTGTCGCGGCTGGCGACCGTCCGGCAGAAGTACGACCCCAACCGGCTAATGTTCTCGGGACTCGACTTTTAGCGAGATTAATTGCGCGAGTGTGAATCTATGGCGATTCGGGCGAGGTGGTCTTACATCCTTGGCACGGTCGATCACCGTGCGACACCGTGACCCCGACGAAATTATTTGCGCGAGTGTGAATCTATGGCGATTTGTCGGCCGATTTTTGTCGGTGGTCCTCGCTAGTTTGGCGGTGTGAGTGAGGAGCAGGATGTCGAGGCGGCGTTCGACGCGCTCGATGCCGCCTGGGATCAGGTCTGCGCGCTGAACGTCGACGCGCTGAAGCCCCGGCAGCAGTTGGCGGTGTTGGCGCGCTGCGAAAAGCAGCGCCGGCGCATCCCGGCCGTCGAGCACCCCGTGATCAATTCCCTGGCCCGCCAAGCACCCTCGGTCGAACTCGGCGCCACAGCAGTCCAGGCCATCGCCGAGGCGACCTTGATCAGCCGCGCTGAAGCCGCCCGCCGCCTCAACGAGGCACGCGATCTGGGCCCGCGCCACGGCCTGACCGGCGAACCGCTGGGCCCGATGCTGCCCGCCACCGCCGCCGGACAACGCGACGGCACCCTGGGCGCGGGCCAGGTCGCGGTGATCCGCAAGTTCTACCACCAGCTGCCCGGCTGGATCGACATGCCGACCCGCGAGCGGGCCGAAGCGCGGCTGGCCACCGAGGGCAGCCGGTTTCGCCCCGAACAACTCGCCGGGCTGGCCCGCACCCTGGCCGACTGCCTCAACCCCGACGGCACCTACACCGACGACGACCGGGCCCGCCAACGCGGCCTGACCCTGGGCAACCAGCAGGCCGACGGCATGTCGGCGCTGCGCGGCTGGCTCACCCCCGAAGCCCGCGCCACCCTGGAAACCGTCCTAGCCAAACTCGCCGCCCCCGGCATGTGCAACCCCCACGACGACACGCCCTGCGTCGACGGCGCACCCACCCAAGACGCCATCGACCACGACCCACGCTCGGCCGCCCAACGCCAGCACGACGGACTCAACGCCGCACTGCGTGCGCTGTTAGCGTCGGGAGAACTGGGTCAGCACAACGGGTTACCGGCCTCCATCATCGTCACCACCACACTGGCCGACCTCGAAGCCGCCGCCGGGCGCGGGTTGACCGGCGGCGGCACCCTGCTGCCGATGAGCGATGTCATCCGCCTGGCCCGCCACGCCCACCACTATTTGGCGATCTTCGACAACGGCAAGGCCCTGGCGCTCTATCACACCAAACGCCTCGCCTCACCCGGCCAACGAATCGTGTTGTACGCCAAGGACCGCGGCTGCAGCAGCCCCGGCTGCACCGTGGGCGGCTACTACTGCGAAGTCCACCACGTCACCGACTACAGCAAGTGCCACACCACCGACGTCAACAACCTCACCTTCGCCTGCGGCCCCCACCACCGCCTACTGAAACCCGGCGGCTGGACCACCCGCAAAAACACCCACGGCGACACCCAATGGATCCCACCCCCACACCTCGACACCGGCCAACCCCGCACCAACACCTTCCACCACCCCGAAAAACTGCTGCGAAACGAGGATGAGGACGACGGGTGGTAACCCGGCTGGGGACCTGAACTCCAGTGATCAGCCTTCTGAGAAATCGGGCACTGTGATCGCGCCGTCTTCGGCTAGCGAGAAACCCGGGTTGTAGGCGACCTCCCACGCGTGACCATCGAGATCGCGGAATGCGCCCGCATACCCGCCATAGAACGTGTCGCCAGCAGCACGCGTGACCGTCGCTCCGGCATCTTCTGCCGTGGCGAGAATCTCGTCCACTTCGGAACGCGAGCGCACGTTGTGTGCCAAAGCGACACCACCGAAGCCGTCATCGCCTTGGTCGGCGATGCCGAGATCGGCCGAAAGCTTGTCGCGCGCCCACAGGCTCACCGCGAGACCGCCGGCCTGAAAGAAGACCGTTTCCTGCACTTCTTGACCGCGCCAGCCGAGGCGTTCATAGAATCGGTAAGCGCGATCCAGATCGGCAACGCCGAGGGTGATCACACTCAGCCGTTGCTCCATGCTCACCCGGCCAGCGTCGCGCGGGTGCACACGGTGACGTAGGGCAGCGCCAAGCCCGTTGAATTCGCCAGCGCCGGATGGGTGGCCAGCAAATCGCGAACCTGATCGAGCGTCCTGGTGCGGACCTCGGTCGGCGAGGTGATGCAATAGCTGCGGGACGCGACGAGATCGATCAGCGCTTGCGGCGTAAGGTAACTCGTCCACTCCACCTGATGATGCGCCACATCGGTGAACGGCTCGGGCAGCGTCACTCGGGTGCGGCCGTCGCCGTCGCTGCCGATGATCTGGCCCAGTTCGCGCACCCAGCCGAGGCGTTCGTCGCGGGTGTTCCACACCAGACCCAGCCGCCCGCCGGGCCGCAACACGCGGGCCACCTCGGGCACCGCGCGCTCGGGATCCACCCAGTGCCAGGCCTGCGCCACCAGCACCACGTCAACGCTGTTGTCCTCCAACGGGATCTCTTCCGCGGTGCCCAGCAGCGCCCGGGTCTCCGGTAGCGAGGTGCGCAACACCTCGAGCATGTCCGGGATCGGGTCGACGGCCACCACGTCCAGGCCGCGCTCCACCAGTCGGGTGGTCAGCTTCCCCGTGCCGGCACCGAGGTCGAGCACTCGGCGCGCCCCGACCGGCAGCAGCCAGTCGATCGCTTCCGGGGGATAGGAGGGGCGCCCACGCTCGTAAGCCGCCGCCGCCGAGCCGAACGAGAGGGAGCGGTCTTGCCGCGAGCGCGTCACGATTGCGACGTGCCTTCCCCGTCGTCCGCCAATGCCAGTGTCTGACGGATCAATTCGCCGACGGCGTCGGTTTCCACCAGGAAGCCGTCGTGCCCTAACAGCGAGTCCACCACCCGCAGGCCGGCGCAGCCGGGCAGCTGCTCGGCCAGCTCCTGCTGCAAGCGCAGCGGGTACAGCCGGTCGGAGGTGATGCCGCCGACCACCACCGGAACCGGGCAGCTAGACAACGCGTTACGAACCCCGCCACGGTTTCGGCCGACGTCGTGACTGTTCAGCACCTCGGTCAGCACCACGTAGCTGCCCGCGTCGAAGCGCTCCACCAGCTTGTCGCCCTGATACTCCAGGTAGCTCTGCATGGCGTAGCGGCCGCCGTTGTTCGGATCCTCGCCGTCCTGCCCGTGGTTGCCGAACCGGGCGTCCAGCTCGGCCTCACCGCGATAGGTCAGGTGCGCGAAGCGACGGGCGATCGCCAGCCCGGCGTCGGGCGCGAAGCCGGTGTCGTGGTAGTCACCGCCCTGCCAGTTCGGGTCGGCCTTGATCGCCGCGATCTGGGTGGTCTGGGTGCCGATCTGATCGGCGGTGGCCCGCGCCCCCACCGCCAAAAGCAGACCGGCCCGTACCCGGTCCGGATAACCGACGATCCACTCCAAAGCCCTTGCACCACCCAAAGATCCGCCGACCACCGCGGCGACCCGTTCGATCCCCAACGCGGCCAGCGCTGCGATATCGGCGTCGACCTGGTCGCGGACCGTGATGCGGGGAAACCTTGAGCCCCAAGGCTTTCCGTCCCGGGCCCGGGAACTGGGTCCGGTGGAGCCGCGGCAACCACCCAGCACGTTGGTGGCCAGCGCGCACCAGCGGTTGGTGTCGATGGGCGCGCCCGGCCCGACCATCCCGTCCCACCAGCCGCCGGTGGGATGCCCGGGTCCGGCCGGCCCGGTGATGTGCGAGTCGCCGGTCAGCGCGTGCAGCACCACCACCACGTTGTCCCGTGTCGGCGACAACTCGCCCCAGCGCTGGACGGCGATGTGCACGTCGTCGATGACGGCGCCGCCCTCGGTGGTCAGCGAGCCGATGTCGACGAAGCCGATTTCGCCTTCTTCGGGCAGCGTCTGGGTCGGGACGCCGGAGATCGCCATCGCCGGGCTCCTTAGAACGCCGCCACGGCTTGCGGGTCGGTGCCCGACGCCCCCGCGCTCACACCGAATTTGGCTGCCGCGGCGAAGCCGAGCTCGAGGTCGGCCAGGATGTCGTCGATGCCCTCGATGCCGACGGCCAGCCGCACCAGGCCGGGGCTGACCCCGGTGCTCAGCTGCTCCTGCGGGCTCAGCTGGGCATGCGTGGTGGACGCCGGGTGGATCACCAGCGAGCGCACGTCGCCGATGTTGGCGACGTGGCTGTGCAGCTTCAGCGCGTTCACGAATGCCTTGCCGGCCTCGACGCCGCCGGCCAGCTCGAACGCCAGCACCGCGCCGGTTCCCTTGGGCGCCAACTTCTTTGCCCGCTCGTGCCACGGCGAGCTGGGCAGGCCCGCGTAGTTCACCGACAGCACGCCGTCGTGGCCGGCCAGGTACTCGGCCACCCGCTGCGCGTTGGCGACGTGGCGCTCCATGCGCAGGCTCAGCGTCTCGATGCCCTGGGCGACCAGGAACGCGTTGAACGGCGACGCGGCCGACCCCAGGTCGCGCAGCAGCTGCACGCGCGCCTTGAGCGCGTAGGCCGGCGGACCGAGCTCGGCGAACACCACACCGTGGTAGCTCGGGTCGGGGGTGGTGAATCCCGGAAAGCGGCCCTGCGTCCAGTCGAAGGTGCCGCCGTCGACGATGACCCCGGCGATCGCCGAGCCGTGGCCGCCGAGGTACTTGGTGGCCGAGTGCACGACGATGTCGGCGCCGTGGGAGAACGGCTGAATCAGGTACGGCGTGGCGATGGTGTTGTCGACGATCAGCGGGACGCCGTTGCCGTGCGCGACCCCGGCGACACCGGGGATGTCGAGGATGTCGATCTGCGGGTTGGAGATCGTCTCGGCGAAGAACGCCTTGGTGTTCGGCCGGACCGCGGCCTGCCACGAATCCAGGTCGTCGGGATCCTCGACGAAGGTGACCTCGATGCCGAGCTTGGCCAACGAGTAGTGCAGCAGGTTGTACGTCCCGCCGTACAGGCGCGGGCTCGACACGATGTGATCTCCGGCACTCGCCAGGTTCAATATGGCGAAAGTCTCAGCGGCCTGCCCGGAGCTCAGGAACAGCGCCGCCACCCCGCCCTCGAGCGCAGCGATGCGCTGCTCGACGACGTCGGTGGTCGGGTTGCCGATCCGGGTGTAGATGTTGCCCGGCACTTCCAGCCCGAACAGGGCGGCGGCGTGCGTGGTGTCGTCGAAGGTGTACGACGTGGTCTGGTAGATCGGCAGGGCTCGGGCGTTGGTGGCCGGGTCCGGCTGCTGGCCGGCGTGCACCTGCTTGGTCTCGAACGACCAGTGCGCGGTCGGATCGGTGTCGTGATCGGCGTTGTCGGAGGTCACGGGATCGCTTTCTGCTGGTAGGGGAATCTGCATCGGGCGGCCGGGACGCGAGGATGAGGCGTCCACCGGCGGCGCGGATTAGCAGCGACGCACGAGCGGGCGTGATTGGGTCAGGAGAATGCACATCACGTTTCCCTGTCTACTCAGGGGCCCGTCATGGCGGACCCGCGCTTGCCGGATAGCCGGTGTGTGTGGCTACTCAACCTGGTCATCACCCGGGGCACCCCACCGCGGTTGGAGGGTTGCCGGCCAGCAAGCCGGGGCTTGATGCTGGCGCTCATGACCAATACGAAGATTATCTTACTGTGCCGACTCAGTGCTAACCCCGGCGGTGCGCGTGCAGGTCGACACCTGTCCAAACACCCTTGATAACGTGGCAGTCAGAACGCTGAGCCCCCAAAATTTCCAACCCATCATTGACGCCGGGAGAGGGATCGTGAGCGCCGAACAGCCGACCGTCATCTACACACTGACCGACGAAGCGCCGCTGCTGGCGACTTATGCGTTCCTGCCTATCGTGCGTGCCTTCGCCGAGCCGGCGGGCATCCAGATCAAGACCAGCGACATCTCGGTGGCCGCCCGCATTCTGGCCGAGTTCCCCGAGCACCTGACCGAAGAACAGCGGGTGCCGGACAACCTGGGCGAACTGGGCCGGCTGACCGAGCTGCCCGACACCAACATCATCAAGCTGCCGAACATCAGCGCCTCGGTTCCGCAGCTGATCGCCGCGGTCAAAGAGCTGCAGGGCAAGGGATACAAGATTCCGGACTTTCCGCAGAGCCCAAAGACGGACGAGGACAAGCAGATTCGCGCCCGCTACGCCAAATGCCTTGGCAGCGCGGTAAACCCGGTACTGCGGCAGGGCAACTCGGACCGGCGTGCGCCCAAGGCGGTCAAGGAGTACGCCCGCAAGCACCCGCACAGCATGGGGGACTGGTCACCGGCCTCGCGCACGCACGTCGCGACCATGCGGCACGGCGACTTCTACCACGGTGAGAAGTCGATGACGCTGGACCGCGCGCGCAACGTGAAGATGGTGCTGGAGACCAAGGGCGGACAGACCCTGGAGCTCAAGCCCGAGGTCGAGCTGCGCGACGGCGACGTCATCGACTCCATGTTCATGAGCAAGAAGGCCCTCGTCGAGTTCTACGAGGAGCAGATGCAGGACGCCTACGAAACCGGCGTGATGTTCTCGCTGCACGTCAAGGCGACGATGATGAAGGTGTCGCACCCGATCGTCTTCGGTCACGCGGTGAAGGTCTTCTACAAGGACGCCTTCGCCAAGCACCAGGAGCTCTTCGACGAGCTCGGCGTCGACGTCAACAACGGCCTGAGCGATCTGTACAGCAAGATCGAGTCGCTGCCCGCGTCGCTGCACGAGGAGATCATCCGCGACCTGCACGCCTGCCACGAGCACCGCCCCGAGCTGGCCATGGTCGATTCGGCCAAGGGCATCACCAACTTTCACTCGCCCAGCGACGTGATCGTGGATGCCTCGATGCCGGCGATGATCCGCGCCGGCGGCAAGATGTGGGGCGCCGACGGGCGGCAGAAGGACACCAAGGCGGTCAACCCCGAATCCACGTTCTCCCGCATTTACCAAGAGATCATCAACTTCTGCAAGACCCATGGGCAGTTCGATCCGACGACGATGGGCACGGTTCCCAACGTCGGGCTGATGGCGCAGCAGGCCGAGGAGTACGGCTCGCACGACAAGACTTTCGAGATCCCCGAGGACGGTGTCGCCAACATCGTCGACCTCGACAGCGGGGAAGTGCTGCTTACCCAGAACGTGGAGGAGGGCGACATCTGGCGGATGCCCATCGTCACCGATGAGGCGATCCGCGACTGGGTCAAGCTGGCCGTCACCCGGGCGCGTAACTCCGGCATGACGGTGGTGTTCTGGCTGGACACCGAGCGGCCGCACGAGGTCGAGCTGCGCAAGAAGGTCAAGGCGTACCTGAAGGAGCACGACACCGAGGGCCTGGAGATCCAGATCATGCCGCAGGTGTGGGCCATGCGGTACACGATCGAGCGCGCGATGCGGGGGCAGGACACCATCGCCGCGACCGGAAACATCCTGCGCGATTACCTCACCGACCTGTTCCCGATCCTGGAGCTGGGCACCAGCGCCAAGATGCTGTCCATCGTGCCGTTGATGGCCGGCGGCGGCATGTATGAGACCGGGGCGGGCGGTTCGGCGCCCAAGCACGTCCACCAGCTGGTGGAGGAGAACCACCTGCGGTGGGATTCGCTGGGCGAATTCCTCGCTCTCGGAGCGTGTTTCGAAGACATCGGCATCAAGACCGACAACGAGCGCGCCAAGGTACTGGGCAAGACGCTGGATGCCGCGATCGGCAAGCTGCTGGAGAACAACAAGAGCCCGTCGCGCAAGACCGGCGAGCTCGACAACCGCGGCAGCCAGTTCTACCTGGCGCTGTACTGGGCGGCCGAACTGGCGAAGTCCGACGACGAGGAGTTGCGCCAGCACTTCGCCCCGCTGGCCGACTCGCTGGCCGAGAACGAAGAGACCATCGTGTCCGAACTGGCCGAGGCGCAGGGCGAGACGGTCGACATCGGCGGCTACTACTACCCGGACAGCGAGAAGACGACGGCAATCATGCGGCCCAGCAAGACATTCAACGAGGCGCTAGCGGCTTCAACCGGTTAGGGCCGCAAGCAGGAAGCCGGACTCGACATGGCAGGCGAAGCCAAGATCAAGGTCAAGGGCCGCGTCGTAGAGCTCGACGGTGACGAAATGACCCGCGTCATCTGGAAGTTCATCAAGGACCTGCTGATCCTGCCGCACCTCGACATCGACCTGGACTACTACGACCTGGGCATCGAGCATCGCGACCGCACCGACGACCAGGTGACGATCGACGCGGCCTACGCCATCAAGAGACACGGCGTGGGCGTCAAGTGCGCGACCATCACCCCCGACGAGGCCCGCGTCCAGGAGTTCAACCTGAAGAAGATGTGGCTCTCGCCCAATGGGACGATCCGGAACATCTTGGGCGGCACCATCTTCCGTGAGCCCATCGTGATCTCGAACGTGCCGCGGCTGGTGCCGGGCTGGACCAAGCCGATCGTCATCGGCCGCCACGCCTTCGGCGACCAGTACCGGTCGACCAACTTCAAGGTCGACAAACCCGGAACCGTCGCAATCACTTTCACCCCCGCCGACGGCAGCGAACCGATGGTGCACGAGATGGTGTCCATCCCCGACGACGGTGGCGTGGTGATGGGGATGTACAACTTCAAGGACTCCATCCGCGATTTCGCCCGCGCCTCGTTGCAGTACGGGCTGAACGCCAAGTGGCCGGTGTACCTGTCCACCAAGAACACCATCCTCAAGGCCTACGACGGCATGTTCAAAGACGAGTTCCAGCGCGTCTACGACGAGGAGTTCAAGGACGAGTTCGAGGCGCAGGGACTGACCTACGAGCACCGGTTGATCGACGACATGGTCGCGGCCTGCCTGAAGTGGGAGGGCGGCTACGTGTGGGCCTGCAAGAACTACGACGGGGACGTCCAGTCGGACCTCGTGGCGCAGGGTTACGGCTCGCTGGGGCTGATGACGTCGGTGCTGATGACCGCGGACGGCAAGACGGTCGAGGCCGAGGCCGCGCACGGCACCGTCACCCGGCACTTCCGCCAGTACCAGGCCGGCAAGCCGACCTCGACCAACCCGATCGCCTCGATCTTCGCCTGGACGCGCGGACTGGTGCACCGCGGCAAGCTGGACGACACCCCCGAGGTGACCGAGTTCGCGCAAACCCTGGAGAATGTGGTGGTCTCCACGGTCGAGAGCGGGAAGATGACCAAGGACCTGGCCATCCTGATCGGCCCCGATCAGGAGTGGCAGCGCAGCGAGGAATTCCTCAACTCGATCGCCGAGAACCTGGAAAAACGGCTGGCTAGCTAGCCGGTGGCTGGTGCCGGTCCGCACACCGGTCGGCCCCGGCGGCGCATTCGTCGACGAAGTCGGCGATGACCGCGGTCACCCGGTCGGGCGCCTCGAACATCGGCACGTGCCCGACGCCGTCGAGCTCGGTCATCTTCGTCCCCTCGGGCAGGTAGTCGGTGAAGTGCCGGTAGAACCTGCTCGCGGGCACCACGCGGTCCTTCTCGCACAGCACCAGCTGGACGGGCACCGCGGTGTCGGCCAACTGCAGCAGGCCCGGATCCAGCAGCGACTTGACGAGCAGCTGGAAGTACGCGGGGCAGTGCGCAGCGTCGTCGACGACGACGGACAGCTGCTCGGAGCTGATGCCGTCCGGCCGTGCCGTGAGCGGCAGGGTCGCCAGCCGCCTGCTGAGCGGCAACCGGAGCACCCGCTCACCGAAGAGCCGGGCCAGCGCCAGGAAGGGCATGCCCGCGATGAACTTGCTGATCACCTCGAACTTCACCGGGCTCCACCGCGTCCATCCGCCGGCGGCGCCGATGCCGGTCACGCTGCGCGCGCGCCCGCGCCGCTCCAGCTCGAAGGCGACCCAGCCGCCCAGCGAGTTGCCGACCAGGTGGGCGGTCTCCCAGCCCAGCTGGTCGAGCTGGCGCTCGACGTGGTCGGCCAACACCGACGAGCTCAGCAGCCAGGTGCCCGCGTAGGGCCCGCCGTTGTGCCCGGCCATCGTCGGCGCGAAGACCTCGAAGCGGCCGGTGTCGGCCAGCCGCGGCGCGACCGGCTCCCACACCGTCTGCGACATCAGGAACCCGTGCAGCATCAGCACCGGCTCTGCGGAACCATCCCTGGGACCGAGGTGGATCGGCGAACGGGCCGAAGGCGACGCCGAGTGAGCGGGGCTCACGCGGAAGGAGCCGAGCAGACGAGCTTGCGCATAACCCGACAGTAAAGCCGGTACCGCCGGTACCGCAACACGCGGGGTGACGGGCGCCGGTCCGTGCGGCCGCGGCGGCCGCGCGTGAAAAGATCGGTGCATCATGAGCACCGCTACCGGATCCAGCCGGATTTTCTCCGGCGTGCAGCCCACCTCCGACTCGCTTCACCTGGGTAACGCGCTGGGCGCCGTCAGGCAGTGGGTCGCGCTGCAGGACGACTGGGGGGATGACTGGGACGCGTTCTTCTGCGTAGTCGACCTGCACGCCATCACCGTCGCCCAGGATCCCGAGGCGCTGCGTCGTCGCACCCTGATCACCGCCGCCCAATACCTGGCGCTGGGCATCGACCCGGCCCGCAGCACCGTGTTCGTGCAGAGCCACGTGCCGGCGCACACCCAGTTGGCCTGGGTGCTGGGGTGCTTCACCGGCTTCGGGCAGGCGTCGCGGATGACGCAGTTCAAGGACAAGTCGCTGCGCCAGGGCGCCGACTCCACCACGGTCGGGTTGTTCACCTACCCGGTGTTGCAGGCGGCCGACGTGCTGGCCTACGACACCGATCTGGTGCCGGTGGGCGAGGACCAGCGCCAGCACCTCGAGCTGGCGCGCGACATCGCCGAGCGCGTCAACAGCCGCTTCCCGGACACGTTCGTGGTGCCGGACATGCTCATTCCCAAGGCCACCGCAAAGATCTACGACCTGCAGGATCCGACGTCGAAGATGAGCAAGTCCGCGGCCACCGATGCCGGGTTGATCAACCTGCTCGACGATCCGGCGGTGTCGGCCAAGAAGATTCGCTCCGCGGTCACCGACAGCGAGCGCGAGATCCGTTTCGACACCGAGGCCAAGCCGGGTGTGTCCAACCTCTTGAGCATCCAGTCCGCGGTCACCGGCGTCGCGATCGACACGCTCGTGGACGGCTATGCCGGAAGGGGTTACGGCGATTTGAAGAAGGACACCGCGGAGGCGGTCGTCGAGTTCGTCGCGCCGATCAAGGCCCGCGTCGACGAACTGTCCGCCGATGTGGGCGAATTGGAGGCGGTGTTGGCCGCCGGGGCGGAAAAGGCCAACGATGTGGCCGGGAAAACGGTCCGGCGGGTTTACGATCGGCTTGGGTTTCTTCCACCAGGGAGCTAGATCCCCAAGGAGCTAGATCCGCTTCTCATTGGAGTCGTGCGATGAGCGAGCCGGCCAAGCCGGGCATTTTCGATCGACTGCGGACCCGCTACGGGTGGATCGACCATGTCATCCGCGCCTACCAGCGTTTCGACGAGCGCAACGGCGGGTTCTTCGCGGCCGGCCTCACCTATTACACGATCTTCGCGTTGTTTCCTTTGCTCATGGTCGGTTTCGCGGTCTTCGGGTTCGTGCTGGCCCGTCGGCCCCAGTTGTTGAGCACCATCGACGACCACATCCGTTCCCAGGTGAACGGCGCGCTGGGTAATCAGCTGCAGGAATTGATGAACTCGGCGATCGATGCCCGAACCTCGGTCGGTGTCATCGGTTTGGCCACCGCGGTGTGGGCGGGCCTGGGCTGGATTTCGCACCTGCGCCAGGCGTTGACGGAGATGTGGTGGGACACCCACATCGAGTCACCGGGCTTCGTGCGCAACAAGCTTTCCGACCTGCTGGCGATGGTGGGGACGTTCGCGGTGATCGTGGTCACCGTCGCGCTGACCACCGTCGGCCACACCGCGCCCATGGCCGCCTTGCTGAAATGGCTTGGCATACCCCGGTTTATAGTGTTCGACTGGCTGTTCTGGCTGATCTCGCTTTTGATCGCGACGCTGGTGTCGTGGCTGCTGTTCACCTGGATGATCGCCCGGCTGCCCCGCGAGAAGGTCAGCCTGACCGATTCGATGCGCGCCGGGCTGATCGCCGCGATCGGCTTCGAGGTGTTCAAACAGGTGGCGTCGATCTATCTGAGGACGGTGTTGCGCAGCCCCGCCGGCGCGGCGTTCGGGCCGGTGCTGGGGTTGATGGTGTTCGCCTACATCACCGCCTATCTCGTCCTGTTCTGCACCGCCTGGGCGGCGACGGCGTCCACGGATCCGCGCAGTCAGCCCGTCGCCCCTCCGGCACCGGCGATCATCGCCCCGCGGGTGCAGATGGACGAGGGCCTGGGCACCCGCCAGACGTTGACGGCGATGGCGCTGGGAGCCGTTGGCGCGCTGACGCTTTCCCGCATCGCGCGCTTCACCCGCCGCGCTCGCTAGCCGACCAGCTTCAGGCCCGCGACGCAGGCCACGATCCCGGCGATCAGCACCAGCTTGATCGGCGACGCCGATTCGTCACCGGCCAGCATCGCATAGCCCGCCGTGAGCGCGGCCCCGATGCCGACCCAGACCGCGTAACTGGTTCCGACCGGCAGCGTGCGCATGGCGATCGCCAGCCCGGTCATCGAAAGGGCCACGGCCGCAAGGAAAACCAGTGAAGGGACCGGTCGGGAGAAGCCGTCCGATTTGTTCAGGGCGGTCGCCCACACCGCCTCCAGGATCCCCGACACAATCAGGACGAGCCAGGCCATCACGCACCTCCACGGCGCCGTCTTGTCGCTGGCCGGGTACGGGGCCCCTCGTCCGGTGTCAGGTGCTGACGGGCTCGATGCTAACAAACGTCGCGCGGGCGACCCTGCCAGGTGCCGCGCACCATGACGTCAGAGATGCCCAAACGTTCGTCCAGCACAACGAGATTGGCGTCGTAATCCGTCCTGAGTTCACCGACCCGCCCCAGGCCGAGGGCCCGCGCCGGCGTCGCGGCCGTCGCCTGCACGGCCGGCGCCAGCCCCGCGTCGGCGTGCACGGTGCGGAAGAGTTGATCCATGGTGGCGGTGCTGCCGGCGATCGTCGACGTCCGGTGCACCCGCGCCACGCCGGCGACGACGTCGATGGCCACCGCGCCGAGCCGAAACGCGCCGTCGGGGCGGCCGGCCGCGGCGATCGCGTCGGTGACCACGGCGACCCGGTCCGCTCCGGCGGCCGCGATCACCGCCCGTACCACGTCGGGGTGCAGGTGCACGCCGTCGGCGATCAACTCGACGACCACGCGCGGGTCGCGAAGCAGGGCCAGGACCGGGCCGGGCTCGCGATGGTGCAGCGGCGGCATCGCGTTGAACAGATGCGTGCCGACCGTGGCGCCCAGCGCGATGGCATGCCGGGTCTGCTCGTAGGTCGCGTCGGTATGGCCAAGCGCCACAACGACTCCCGCGTTGGTGAACCGCCGGATCGCCGCGTCGGCCCCGGGCAGCTCGGGCGCCAGTGTCACCATCCGGATCGCGTCGCCGCCCGCGGCCAGCACCGCGTCGATCTCGGCCGGGTCCGGATCGCGCAGCTGGGTG
This sequence comes from Mycobacterium sp. 1165196.3, assembly GCF_001673415.1. Classification (NCBI taxonomy): domain Bacteria; kingdom Bacillati; phylum Actinomycetota; class Actinomycetes; order Mycobacteriales; family Mycobacteriaceae; genus Mycobacterium; species Mycobacterium sp. 1165196.3. The sequence continues at coordinate 21,369 of NZ_LZLU01000253.1, forward strand.
CGGTCGTGGGCCCCGCAGTGTGCCCGGCTCAGCCACGGCCCCTCGAGGTGGATGCCCGCCACGGTCCCGCGCCCGGTGGCCTCGGCCAGCGCCCGCACCCCGGCGAGCAGGTCGGTCGGTGACGCGGTCACCAGGCTGGCCAGCGTGGTGGTGGTGCCGTGCCGCAGGTGGAACGCGGCCGCGCCGGCGATGCCGTCGGCGTCGGTGTAGGAGGCGCCGCCGCCGCCGTGCACGTGCATGTCGATAAAGCCGGGGACCACAGTGCAATCCGGGAAATCTTGATCGGCCGGCCCCGGCGGCGGCCCGGGCGCGCAGGCCGCGATCCGTTCACCGGCGGTCTGCAGCCAGCCCGGGCGACAGACCTCGCCGTCGAGCACCATGGTGCCCGCGGCGATCACGGGCACGGATTCTCCCAGCGGCCGCCGTTTTCCCAGAAGTGGCGGATGTCCTCGAGCTGGCGGCCCTTGGTCTCCGGCGCGTAGCGGTAGACGAAGACGAATGCGACCGCCGCAAGCGCGGCGAACAGCGCGAAAGTCCCTGCGCCGCCAAGCGAATGGAGCAGGGTCAGAAAGACGGCGGCGATGATGGCGTTAGCCACCAGGTTGGAGGTCAACATGGTGCTCGATCCGATCGAGCGTAGTCGCGACGGGAAGCTTTCGCTGGCGTACACCCAGCCCAGGGAGCCGAAGCCCATGGTGTAGCCGATGATGAACAACAGGATGCCGGCGAAGCCGGCGATGGCGCCGCCGAAGCCCTGGCCGAAGACGGCCATCAGCACGACGTCGGCGGCGATCATCATGGCGGTGCCCCACAACAGGATTGGCCGCCGGCCCACCCGGTCGACCAGCAGCAGCGCCGCGCCGACGGCGGCCAGCCCGGCGACCTGCAGCAGCGCCGGCAGCCCGAGCAGCGCGAAATTCCCGGTGAAACCCATGGCCTGAAAGATGCGGGGGCTGTAATAGATGATCGCGTTGATGCCGGTGATCTGGATCAGGAAGCCGAGCACCACCACGAAGGCGGTGGCCCGCAGGTACGGGGGGCGCAGCATCTCGGCGAACCCGCCCCCGGCGCCGGGGGCGGCCTCGCCGAGCGCGCGGCCGATCTCGGCCAGCTCCTCGTCGACGCGCGCCGTCGGTTCGACCCGCAGCAGCGCCTGGCGGGCGTCGTCCATCCGGCCCTTGAGCACGTACCACCGGGCGGTGTCGGGCATGCCAATGATCAACGGCAGCAACAGGATTGCGGGCACGCAGGCCAGGCCCAGCATCCACCGCCAGCCGTGGGTGCCGGCCAGCACGTAACCGGTCAGGTAGCCGACGATCAGGCCGGAAACGATCGCCAGCTGATAGGCCGTCAGCAGCGAGCCGCGCACCGCCGTCGGGGCCGATTCGGCCACGTACACCGGGACCACCACCACCGTCACACCGATGGTCATGCCCAGCAGCAGCCGCGCCGCCAACAGCATCGGCAGCGAGATCGAGAACGCGGCCAGCAGCGCGAAAACCGCGTAGGCGCACAGGATCAGGACCACCGATCGTTTGCGCCCGATGACGTTGGCCAGCACGCCGGCGCCCAGCGCCCCGACAATCTGGCCGATCACCACCATCGTGGTGAGCAGTTCCTGCTGGCGCGTGGACAAGCCGAAGTCCTCGGTGACGAACAACTGCGCCCCGGCGATGATGGACAGGTCGTAACCGTAGATGACGCCGACGCTGGCGGCGGTCAGCCCGACCAGCAGTCCGCGCCGCGATCCGCGTGCCACGGCGCTCAGCGGTGCTGCGGTCGGCGGTTCATCGAGCGGGCCATCATGATCAGCGCGAACACCACGACGGTGCCGATGACCGCCACGCCCACCCGGATCGGCATGGCGTCGGCCGACGGGATGATCCCGCCCGCCGCGGCGTTGCTGGCGAGCGGGTCGGCGGCGGTGTCACGCTTGGCCGGCGCCAGCGACGGGTCGGGGGCGATCAGCGAGCCGACCTGGGTGCCCTGCGGCGTGGAGAAGCCGTAGTCCAGCAGGTGCGCGGCCTGTTCCCACGGCGCGATCGGTTGACGCGTGCCGTGCAGCAGCACCGCCACCAGGCGTCGTCCGTCGTGGTTGGCCGCGCCCACGAACGTCTGGCCCGCGTCGTCGGTGTAACCCGTCTTGCCGCCCAGGGCGCCGGGATACTTGTAGAGCAGCTGGTTGTCGTTCTCCAGCTCGTAGCCCGGGTGGTCGCCGTGGCCGGGGAAGTCGAACGTCCGTGTCGCGACGATGTCGGCGAACGTCGGGTTCTGCCAGGCGTAGCGGTAGAACAACCCGATGTCGTAGGCCGAGGTGCTCATGCCCGGCGCGTCCAGGCCCGACGGCGAGGCCACCCGGGTGTCCTGGCCGCCCAGCTTGGCCGACAGCACGTTGATCTTCTCCAGCGCCTGCTGCATGCCGCCCAGCTGCATGGCCAGCGCGTGCGCGGCGTCGTTGCCGGAGTGCATCAGCAGCCCGTGCAGCAGCTGGTTGACGGTGAACACCCCGCCCTCCTCGACGCCGACCTTGGTGCCCTCGGCCGCGGCGTCGTCGGCGGTCCCGGGAACCGCCTTATTGAGGTTGAGCGCGTTGATGGAGGCCATCGCGACCAGCACCTTGATGATGCTGGCCGGGCGGTGCCGCCCGTGTGGGTCCTTGGCCGCGATCACCGCGCCGCTGTCCAGGTCCGCGACCAGCCACGCGTCCGCGGAGACGTCGTTCGGCAGCGGCGGCGTGTTCGGCGCGGTGACGATGCCGCAGCTGCCCAGCGCGTCACCGCCGACGGGCTTGGCGGGCACCGCCAGCGGGATCGGCGGGTCGCCGGCGGTCGGGGCCTCGGAGGAATCCACCGCGGGCGGCGTGGTCACCTTGTACGGGCAGTTGGCCGGCGCGGCATTCGGCTCGGCGCCGGGCTCGGCGGTGGCGAGC
>NZ_LZLU01000254.1:0-635 GCF_001673415.1 Mycobacterium sp. 1165196.3
CGACATGGCAACACGTTTTATGACCGACCCGCACGAGATGCGGGCGATGGCGGGCCGCTTCGAGGTGCACGCCCAGACCGTTGAGGACGAGGCCCGCAAGATGTGGGCGTCGTCGATGAACATCGCCGGCTCGGGCTGGAGCGGTCAGGCCCAGGCCACCTCGTACGACACCATGGGCCAGGTCAACCAGGCCTTCCGCAACATCGTCAACATGCTCCACGGGGTGCGCGACGGGCTGATTCGCGACGCGAACAACTACGAGCAGCAAGAGCAGGCCTCGCAGCAGATCCTCAGCAGCTAGCGGCCGAATCCGCAGCTGCGTAACATCTCAAGACATTAGGAGAACACCGTTATGAGCATTAACTACCAGTTCGGCGATGTAGACGCCCACGGTGCCTTGATCCGCGCCCAGGCCGCGTCCTTGGAGGCCGAGCACCAGGCCATCGTTCGCGATGTGCTTGCTGCCGGCGACTTCTGGGGCGGTGCGGGTTCGGTGGCATGCCAGGAGTTCATCACCCAGTTGGGTCGCAACTTCCAGGTCATCTACGAGCAGGCCAACTCCCACGGACAGAAGGTCCAGTCCGCGGGCAGCAACATGGCCAGCACCGACAGCGCCGTTGGGTCCAGCTGGGCCT
>NZ_LZLU01000255.1:0-4040 GCF_001673415.1 Mycobacterium sp. 1165196.3
GACCGTCACCGAGGAGCTGTCCGTCGAGGTGATGGGTTTGCCCGGCTGCATCGACGACGAGCCCATCACACCGTTGATGTCGGCCGGGCCGAGCAGCAGGCCGCTGAGGCGTTCGGGGCCCAGCGGGGCGGCCTGCGGTGGTTCCGGCTTGGGGCGAACGACAAGCCAGATGCCGACCCCGGTCGCGATCACGACGAGCACCACGGCGACGGCCGCGATGATCGGCCAGATCGAGCGGTGCGGTTTGGGCGGGGGCTGACCCCAGGGCGTCGAACTGGTGAACTGGGGCGGCGCGCCCCAGTTGGCATTGGTGCCTTGGTAATACGGCTGACCGGCCGCCGGGATCGGCCCGCTGGTCGGGGTCCACGCCTGACCGCCGTGCGCCGGTATCGGACCGGAACTGGGGGCCGACGGCGGGTCGAACGGCGACGGCGGCGGGGTGTTGAACGTCGGCCCGAACGGCTGCGGGGGCGCCGCGGCGGCGTGGGCTCCCGCGCCGGGGTAGTCGGCGGCGGGCAGTGCGGCTTCTTGGCTGCGGCGCAAGATGGTGGCGGCGCGGTCCTGGTCGGGGTTGCTCAACGCTTCCTTGGCGGCCAGGGCCAGATCACCCGCGCTGGCATAGCGATCCTCCGGCTTCTTGGCCATGCCGCGGGCGATCACCACGTCGAAGGCCTTCGGGACCCCCGGGCGCTGCGCGCTGGGCGCGGGGATGGGGTCCATCATGTGAGCGGAGACCAGCACCCCGGCGCTGTCGGCGCGGTAGGGTGGCGTCCCGGTCAGGCACTCGAACAGCACGCAGGCCAGCGCGTAGATGTCGGCGCGATAGGTGACTTCCGCGTCCGAAAACCGTTCTGGCGCCATGTATTTCCAGGTGCCGACCGCGGTGCCGAGCTGCGTCAGCTTCTCGTCGGTGGTGGCGCTGGCGATGCCGAAGTCGACCAGGTAGGCGAAGTCGTCACGGGTGATGAGAATGTTCTGCGGTTTGATGTCGCGGTGCATCACCCCGGCGGCGTGCGCGGCATCGAGCGCCGACGCGATCTGGGTGATGATGGCGACCGCGCGCGGTGGAGTCAGCGGGCCGAAGCGTTTGAGCACGCTGTCCAGGTCGGTGCCCTCGACCAAACGCATCTCGAGGAACATCTGGCCGTCGATTTCGCCGTAGTCGTGCACCGGCACCACGTGCGGTTCCTGCAAACGACCGGCGGTGCGGGCTTCGCGTTTCAACCGCTCGCGGAACACCGGGTCCCGGCTGAAGCTTTCGGACAGGAGTTTGACCGCGACCGTCCACTCTTTGACGGTGTGTTCGGCCTCGTAGACCTCACCCATCCCACCGCGGCCCAGCAGCCGCTTTAGGTGGTAGGGGCCAAACATCGACCCCGCCCGTGAGGACTGCTCGTCACTCATTCCTCATCCTTCCAACCCAACCCCTAGCCTGCCGGTCTCTTTCGAGACTTTGCGGGCAGGCACACGATCGCAACCCGTGACTGAGCAATCATGACGGTAAGCGCGCAGGCGTCCCACCGCACGATAACGGGAACAATCGCCGCGCGTGTCAGCGCGGGTCGGCTCGCCGTGCTCTCAGGCCTCGTCTTCGTGGTCAGCGGCGACCTGGAAGGTGAATTCGTGGTCGCAGATCCGCACGCGGTCGCCGTCCCGCAGGGTGGCTGCGGAACGGATCCGTTGCTCCCGCACGTGCACGCCGTTCGAGGACCGCAGGTCGTCGATGATGTAACCGTTTCCGGTGTCGACGATGACGGCATGATGCCGGCTGACCTTGGGGGAGTCGAGCACGATGTCGTTGTCGCCTAGCCGCCCAATGGTTGTCGATCCCCGCAGCGGATAACTGCGTCCGGACACCTCGTGCAGATAAGCGGCCACCTTGTCGTCGGTCGGGTAGTGCTCAAGCACGGTGATCGCGACCGCCGCGGTCGTCATGGCGTTCTTCTTCACGTCCAGCGGCTCTTGGCGCAGGATCTGGTCGTTGAGGGCGCGCAGGTTCTGGCCGGGGTCGATCCCGAGGTCATCGGCCAGCGATTTCTGCACGCGCCGATAGGCCGCCAACGCGTCGGATTGGCGGTCGGCGAGGTAGTAGGCGGTCATCAATTGGGCCCACAGCTGCTCGCGGTAAGGATGCTCGGCCGTCAGGGCTTCCAGTTCGGTGATCACGGTAAAGGCGCGTCCGCAGGCAATTTCGGCCTCGGCCTGCGCGGTGTGAGCCAGGATCTTCTCCTCGACCAGCGACGCGGTGAAGGCGTCGACGAAGCGAAGGCCGTCCAGGTCCTCGAGCACCGGGCCGCGCCATTCGGCCAGGGCGGCCGACAGGTGCTGACTGGCCTGCTCGAACCGGCCGGCGGCCGCCGCCTGCACGCCGGCGGTCTTCTCGGCGATGAACCGGCCCAGATCGCAACGGTCGTTGGCGACGTTGAGCCGGTAACCCGGCGGTGCCGCGACCAGCACCGTGCGCGGGTCGATGCCGGCACCGGTCAGCAACTTTCGCAGGTTGGACACGTAGGAGTGGATGCTGGCCCGCGCCCCCGACGGTGGCGACTCGTCCCACAGGGCGGTGATGAGCCGGTCGACGCCGACCGGGTTGTTGCGGTTCATCAGCAGCATCGCCAGCACCGCCCGCTGTTTGGGTGTGCCCAGCGGCACCAGGGTGCCGTCGACGCTCATCTCCAACGGTCCGAGCAGACCGAATTCGAGACGCTTGTCCGCCATCCCGCCTACCAGCCTTTCCGCGTCCGCGGCGTCGGATGCCCTGAGCTCACCATTGTGATTGTGACGCCAAGCGGGCGGATTCGTTACGAATCACGAGAAACCGTCGAGCTCGGACGGCATGTCGTCCAACCATGGCCTGAGCGCGGCGCCGCACCCGGGGCCGGGGGCTGAAATGTGTTCGCACCCAGGGCGATAGTGGGTGCGTCGCACGAATTGAATTGCACCGCCGCCACATATCGGCCACGCGACGCGCACGCCGCTCGCTGTTGCGCGCCGCGTGAACCGAATCGCCGGCGGCGACTAAGTGGTGATGACCATCAACTCGTTGCTGGTGTCCCAGGACTCGACGAACAGCTTGATCGGGATTTGCTCGTTGCGGCCTTCGGGTGTGCCGCTGTCGTTGAGGTGGACGATGCCGGCGACGGTGTCGACGCCGGTCACCACCACGGCGTGGTTGGACTCCGGGCGGCCGTCCTTGCCCTTGTCTTCGACGGGCTGGTGCCAGATCAGCTCGGCGTTGAGGCTGACGATCACCTTGTGACCGCCGCCGAGCGCCCGCTCGAGAGTGGCCATTCCGGCCGGGGTGCCGGTTTGCGCGGCGTCGTCCTTGTCGCTGAGGACGGCGCCGATCTTGTACTGGGCGAGCAACTCGGGAATGTCCGCGGTGTTCGCGCCCATTCCGGATTCCGGGTTGCCGGTGGCGGCGGGCTTGGTGTAGATCGAGCCGGGATGCGCGATGCTGGGCGTCGATTGGGCCTTGGCGATGATGTCGTGCTCCGAGGGCGCCACGCCGGTGATCTCGCCGATGACATCGGCACTCGACATCAGCACGCAGTCGTCGTACTGCTGCTGGCGCCAGAATTGGGCGGCGGCGGTCGGGTCGCCGTAGGTGAGTTGGGACGCTGCGGCGCCGGCCGGGGCCGCCACACCGAGCGCGACCGCGCCGGCGGCCACCGCGAGGGTCAGGGTCTTGGTGATGTTGGCGGTCGTCATGGTGTGCCTCTTCTCGTCTCTGGCCGCGTGGGTCGGGGCTGGGCGGGTGTTGAGAAGAGCTTCGAACGTGCGCCTGTTGGACTTCTCTACGAATCCTTGGAGCCGTGCGGGGCGTCGGCTCCCACGGCCGATGGGGGATTCCGACTTTCGAAATCCCCCATGGTGGGTCGTTATTCGCCTAGGCGGGCTGACCGGAGAATTGCGGGCAATAGGCCTGGGTGGCCGCCAAGACCACGTGGGCCGCCTGCGGCGGCGTCAGGCTGGTGTGCCGGAAGATGTCGACGGTGACCGCGGTCGGCGTCTGGCCGGCGGCGAGTTCGGTGCAGACC
>NZ_LZLU01000256.1:0-12340 GCF_001673415.1 Mycobacterium sp. 1165196.3
TCCTCGCGGAAGTCGACGTGACGGCGGATGACGGGGTCGTACTTGCGCAGCATCAGCCGGTCGGGGTCGTTGCGTCGGTTCTTGCGGGTGATGTAGGTGTATCCGGTGCCCGCGGTGGAGCGCAGTTTGACCAGCTGACGAATCTCGTTGCGGGCCATCAGATTCGCTGCCCCTCGCGACGCAACCGGGCCACGACCGCCTCGATGCCGTCGCGGTCGATCACCTTGATGCCCTTGGCGCTGACGCGCAGCCGGATCCGGCGGTCCTCGGAGGGCAGGTAGTACGTCTTGCGCTGGATGTTGGGGGAGAAGCGCCGCGGGGTCCGGCGATGGGAATGCGACACCGCCCTACCGAAACTCGGTCGACGGCCGGTCACCTGACAGTGGGCGGACACCTGCACCTCCGTTGCGCTTATTGAAAATCGTTTTCGACAAGGCCCGACCCGAACGGTACCGTATGTGGAACCTAGATGAAAACCATTATCAATAAGGAGGACGATGCAGACGCCCGTCATCCTGGTCACCGGCCAGAGGGACACCGAACCCGTCGTGGGTGCGCTGTTGCGCACCCCGGGAACGCTGGTGATCGAGCACTCCTTCGACGGTCATGTGGTGCGCCGAACGACAGCGTCGCTGTCCGACGGCGTCTTGACGTCCAACGAGAGCGGCCTGGAACTCGCGCATGGCTGTATCTCGTGCACCATCCGCAACGACCTGTTGGTGTTGCTGCGTCAGTTGCACCGGCGCGACGACGTCGACCGGATCGTCGTGCACCTGGGGCCCTGGCTGGAGCCCGAACCAATCTGTTTGGCCATCAAGCACGTTCGGGTGCGTGTGGCGCCCGGATACGTCGACGGGCCGGCGGCCCTGGACGTATCGATCGCCGCGGTGGTGGCCTGCGTCGACTCGTCGGCGTGGCTGAACCAGGCGCTGGGTGAGGACGAATTGGACGACGGGCGCACCGAGGCCCAGGTGGTGATCGGGCAAGCCGAATTCGCCGATGTGGCGGTGCTCAACCGTCCCAATCCGTTCGTCGCCGCCGTGCTGCGCCGGTTGTCCCCGCGCGCTCGCCTGCAGGTGGGTGCCGACGGTCTCGAGGATGCGCTGAACAACCTGTATCGCGACGCGCGCCGCGGCCGCAGCGACGACCCGCACGGGCCGCTGCTGGCCGGCCAGCCCCCGCTGGAGTCACGCGGTCCAATCAACTTGGTGGAGTTCGGTTCCCGACGGCCCTTCCATCCGCAGCGCCTGCACGACTGCCTGGATCTGCTGCTCGATGGTGTGATCAGAACCCGCGGGCGGCTCTGGCTGGCCAGCCAGCCCGACCGGGCGATGTGGTTGGAATCGGCCGGCGCCGGGCTGCGGGTCAGCTCCGCGGGCAAGTGGCTGGCCGTGATGGGTGGCCGCGAGCTCGACGGAATCGACGTCGAGCGACGAACTTTCGCCGAGCTGGCCTGGGATGACCGGTACGGCGACCGGCACACGGCGATGACCATCCTGGTGTGCGGCGCGAAACCGGCCGACATCCTCGACGGCCTGCATGGTGCGCTGCTGACCGACGCGGAGATGAGCCGTCCGCGTGACTGGCTCGGTTACGACGACCCGTTCGGTGACTGGCATGAGGAGCCGTGCGGGGAGCGGGCGGAGGCGGCCGACAACGCGGCCCGGCGCATCGGGCAGGACACCGACCCGTCATGAAGCCCGGCGTACATCCCGACTACCACCCCGTCGTCTTCCAGGACGCAACCACCGGTGCGATGTTCCTAACCCGATCGACGCTTGACAGTTCGCGCTCCGTCGAGTGGCAAACACCGCACGGGGCCCGCACCTATCGATTGATAGTCGTCGAGATCACCTCGGATTCACATCCGTTCTGGACCGGCGCTCGCCGCTTCGTCGACAGCGCCGGACAGGTGGAGAGGTTCCACCGCCGCTACGGCCGGCGCTGACGGTCGGTGGCCGCGGCGAGGCCATTCGTGTTGCGCGCCACCGGAACACGCGTGTCGGTGACGCGGCGTAGTGTGGGTCGGATGCGAAGCGAAGGCGATACCTGGGACATCACCACGAGCGTGGGCTCCACCGCGTTGTTCGTGGCAACAGCGCGGGCATTGGAGGCGCAAAAGCCGGACCCGCTGGCCGTCGATCCATACGCGGAGGTCTTCTGCCGCGCCGTGGGCGGTTCGTGGGCGGACGTGCTCGACGGCAAGGACCCCGACCACCAGCTGAAGACCGCTGACTTCGGCGAGAACTTCGTCAACTTCCAGGGCGCCCGCACCAAGTACTTCGACGAATACTTCCGCCGCGCGGCGGACGCGGGAGTGCGACAGGTGGTCGTCCTGGCCGCGGGCCTGGACTCGCGCGCCTACCGCTTGGACTGGCCGGGCGCGACGACCATCTTCGAGCTCGACCAGCCGCAGGTGCTCGACTTCAAGCGCGAGGTGCTCACCGATGCCGGCGCCCAACCGCGTGCCGAGCGCCGTGAGATCGCCATCGATCTGCGTGAGGACTGGCCGCAAGCGTTGCGTGACAGCGGCTTTGATCCCGCCAAGCCGTCCGCATGGATCGCCGAAGGCCTGCTGATCTATCTCCCGGCTGCCGCCCAGGAGCAGCTGTTCACCGGCATCGACGGCCTGGCCGGTCACGGCAGTCACGTCGCCGTCGAGGACGGCGCCCCGATGAAACCCGAGGACTTCGAGGCCGCCGTGGCCGAAGAACGGGCGGCCACAGAGCAGGGCGACGGCCGGGTGTTCTTCCAGCTCGTCTACAACGAGCAGCACGCACCCGCCACCGAATGGTTCGGCCAGCACGGCTGGACCGCGGTCGGCACTCCGCTGGCCGATTACCTGCGCGAGGTCGGGCGTCCGGTACCCGGCCCGGACACCGAGGCCGGCCCGATGATCGCCCGCAACACCCTGGTGCGCGCCGTCCGAGAGTGACACGTCGCAACGAAAACCGGCCGTGATCACGATCGCGGCCGGTTTTTCATGAGTTTTCCGTGAATCGGGCCGGCCGCCGCGGCCGCGGGTTGACCACCCTGACCGGTGACGAGTTCGGCGACGGCCCCTCGGCGCCGATGTTGCCGGGCAGCTGGCAAAGCGATCAGCGCGGAACTTTTGCGGCCCGCCAGCCGACTACTGGCTGCGTGATCGTCGTGCCGGCAATCCGGCAGTGGCGACCGTCGAGCTCACCCCATCGTCAAGGAGTCGCCGCTATGACCGCGCCGGTGCGGACGGTTGCGTCCCCGATCCGCCCGGTCGGGCGGACGGTTCCGGGATGGCCCGGCCCGAGTTGATAATGAAAATGATTTTCATTAAGGTAGGGCCTTGCTGTGAGACCGCCCGACGTGCGGCTGTGAGTATGCCGAAGAAGCGGACAATCACTCCCGAAAATGTCCTCAACAGCGGTAAAAGAAGGGCAGAGCAGTGGTGAGCCGGACAGGGCCAAACGCCTCGACAGTTAGCTTATGCAATGCTAACTTCAGGCGGGTTAAGTTAGGGGAGACTACATACATGAAAAGTCGCGGCCGTGGAACTCGGTGACACCGGCATGCTCACAGCTCAGCCCGTCAATTCGCGGGTGGACGCGCGGGTGGACGAGGACGTCGTCAGCCGGTTCGCCACGTGCTGCCGCGCGCTCGGCATCGTCGTCTACCAACGGCAGCGGCCGGCGGATCTGGCCGCCGCCCGCTCCGGTTTCACCGCGCTGACCCGCATCGCCCACGACCAGTGCGACGCGTGGACCGGCCTGGCCGCGGCCGGCGATGTCTCCCTGCGAGTGCTCGAGGCGGTATCGCGCACCGTGGCGACCGCGGGCACGCTGCAGCGCCAGGTGGACCTGGCGCCCGGCTCGCTGGGCTTCCGCTACGACACGGGGCTGTATCTGCAGTTCCGCGCCGCGACCCCCGACGAGTTCCAGCTCGCCTACGCGGCCGCGCTGGCAACGGCCGGACGATTCGCTGACGCCGACCAGATCGTCGCCGGCCTGACCGCGCGTCGCCCGACGTGGCGCGAGGCCCGCTGGGTGTCCGTCGTCATCAACTACCGCGCCGAGCGCTGGTCGGACGTCGTCAAGCTGCTGACCCCGATCGTCAACGACGCGGATCTCGACGAGGCGTTCTCGCACGCCGCCAAGATCGCGCTGGGCACCGCGCTGGCCCGGCTGGGCATGTTCGCGCCGTCGCTGTCGTATCTGGAGGAGCCCGACGGTCCCGTCGCGGTGGCCGCCGTCGACGGCGCGCTGGCCAAGGCGCTGGTGCTGCGTGCGCACGTGGACGAGGACGCGGCGAGCGAGGTGCTGCAGGATCTGTACGCCGCGCATCCCGAGAACGAGCAAGTCGAACAGGCGCTGACCGACACGAGCTTCGGCATCGTGACCACCACGGCCGCCCGCATCGAAGCCCGCACCGATCCGTGGGATCCCGGAACCGAGCCCAGCGCAGAGGATTTCGTCGACCCCGCCGCGCACGAACGCAAAGCGGTGCTGCTGCACGAGGCGGAACGTCAGCTGGCCGAATTCATCGGGCTCGACGAGGTCAAGAACCAGGTGTCGCGGCTGAAGAGCTCGGTCGCCATGGAACTGGTCCGCAAGCAGCGCGGCCTGGCGGTCGCGCAGCGTGCCCACCACCTGGTCTTCGCCGGCCCGCCCGGAACCGGTAAGACCACCATCGCCCGCGTGGTCGCCAAGATCTATTGCGGCCTCGGGCTTTTGAAGCGGGAAAACATCCGCGAGGTCCACCGCGCCGACCTGATCGGCCAGCACATCGGCGAGACCGAGGCCAAGACCAACGCGATCATCGACAGCGCACTCGACGGCGTGCTGTTCCTCGACGAGGCCTACGCGTTGGTCGCCACGGGCGCCAAGAACGACTTCGGGCTGGTGGCCATCGACACCCTGCTGGCGCGGATGGAGAACGACCGCGACCGCCTGGTGGTCATCATCGCCGGCTACCGGGCCGACCTGGACAAGTTCCTGGATACCAACGAGGGCTTGCGTTCTCGGTTCACGCGCAACATCGACTTCCCGTCGTACGCGCCGTCGGAGCTGGTCGAGATCGCGAACACCATGGCCGAGCAGCGCGACAGCATCTTCGAGCCGGCCGCGCTCGAACACATGGAGGCGTTGTTCACGAAGTTGGCCACCGAGTCGACCCCGGATGCCAACGGAATCTCGCGACGCAACTTGGACATCGCCGGTAACGGCCGATTCGTCCGAAACATCGTCGAACGCTCCGAAGAAGAACGAGAGTTCCGGCTCGACCATTCCGAAAACGCCGGAACGGGCGAATTCACTGACGAGGAGCTGATGACGATCACCGACGACGACGTCGCACGGTCGGTAGAGCCGCTGTTGCGCGGCCTTGGCCTGTCGGTGCCGGCATGACCTCCAATCACGAGTCCGACGACCGCCGTTCGTTCGCGTCGCGCACGCCGGTCAACGACAACCCCGACCAGGTCGAGTACCGCCGCGGCTTCGTCACCCGCCACCAGGTCAGCGGCTGGCGGTTCGTGATGCGCCGGATCGCCTCCGGTATCGCATTGCACGACACCAGGATGCTCGTCGACCCGCTGCGCACCCAGTCGCGCGCGGTGGCCATGGGCGTGGTCCTGCTGGTCACCGGGCTGGCCGGTTGCTTCGTGTTCTCGCTGATCCGGCCCAGCGGCACGGTGGGCACCAACGCCGTGCTGGCCGACCGGTCGACCGCCGCGCTGTATGTCCGTGTCGGCGACGACCTGCATCCCGTGCTCAACCTGACCTCCGCCCGGCTGATCACCGGCCACCCGGTCGATCCCACCATGGTGAAAAGCAGTGAGCTGGACCGTTTTCCGCGCGGCAACCTGATCGGCATCCCGGGCGCGCCGGAACGCATGGTGCAAAACCCGTCTCGCGACGCGAACTGGACGGTGTGCGACGCCGTCAGCGAGCCGGCCCAGGGCGGGCACGCCGCCCACAGCACCGGCGTCACGGTGATCGCGGGCCGCCCGGACAGCAGCGGTGCCCGCGCGGCCACGCTCGCGTCGCGCCAGGCGATCCTGGTCGAGCGTGATGGCAGCACCTGGCTGTTGTGGGATGGCAAACGATCGCAGATCAACCTGACCGACCACGCGATCACGAACGCACTTGGCCTGGGGCAGAACAACTCCGAGATGCCCGCGCCCCGGCCCATCGCGCTGGGCTTGTTCAACGCGATCCCCGAGGGTCCGTCGCTGACGGCGCCCGGCATCCCGAACGCCGGCGCCCCGGCGACGTTCGGCGTGCCCGCACCGATCGGCGCGGTGGTGGTCTCCTACGCCCTGGATCAGAGCTCCTCGGGTGCGCCGCGCTATTACGCGGTATTGCCCGACGGCCTGCAACAGATCTCGCCGGTGCTCGCCGCGATCCTGCGCAACACCAATTCCTATGGGCTGGACCAACCGCCGCGGCTGGGTGCCGACGCGGTGGCCAAGCTGCCCGTGTCGCGGATGCTGGACACCGCGCGCTATCCGGACCAACAGGTCAGCGTGGTCGACGCGGGCAAGTCGCCGGTCACGTGCGCCTACTGGAGCAAGCCGGCCGGGGCCGCGACCAGCTCGCTGAACCTGCTGTCCGGCTCGGCGCTGCCGATCGCCGAATCGATCCACACCGTCGACCTGGTGGGCGGTGGTGCCGCGACGAGCGGTGCGGTGGCCACCCGCGTGGCCCTGGCACCCGGCACCGGTTATTTCACCCAGACCGTCGGCGGCGGCCCGGACTCGCCGGGCACCGGATCGTTGTTCTGGGTCTCCGACACCGGCGTCCGCTACGGGATCGACAACGAGGCCGAGCACTCGGCCGCCGGGCATGGCAAAACCGTTGAGGCCCTTGGCCTTAGCGGGGCGCCCGTCCCCATTCCGTGGTCGGTGCTGTCGCTGTTCGCCAATGGTCCGACGTTATCGCGCGCCGACGCGCTGCTGGCACATGACGGGCTGACGCCCGACCAGAAGCCCGGCCGTGTGGCTGCTGCTGCCAAGGAAGCCGAGGGAGCCCCCCGATGAGCCGACTGATCTTCGAAGCGCGTCGCCGGTTGGCGCCGCCGGTCACCCGCAAGGGGACCATCGCCATCGAGGCCCCGCCCGAGCTGCCCCGGGTCATTCCGCCGTCGTTCCTGCGCCGGGCGATGCCCTATGTGCTGGTGATCCTGATCGTCGGGATGATCGTCGCCCTGTTCGCCACCGGGATGCGGCTGATCTCTCCGCAGACGCTGTTCTTCCCGTTCGTGCTGTTGCTCGCCGCGACCGCGATGTATCGCGGCAACGACAACAAGACGCGCACCGAGGAGGTCGACGCCGAACGCGCCGACTACCTGCGCTACCTCTCGGTGGTCCGCGACAACATCCGCACCCAGGCCGCCGCGCAGCGCGCCGCCGCGCAGTGGTCGCATCCGGAGCCCGCCGCGCTGGCGACCGTGCCGGGGTCCCGCCGGCAGTGGGAACGTGACCCACACGATCCCGACTTCCTGGTGCTGCGGGCCGGGCGGCACCACGTCCCGCTCGCCACCGCCCTGCGGGTCAACGACACCGCCGACGAGATCGACCTGGAGCCGGTGTCGCACAGCGCATTACGCAGCCTGCTCGACACCCATCGCACGGTGCGCGACGTGCCGACCGGAATCGACCTGACCAAGGTATCCCGGATCACGGTGCTGGGTCAGGAAGACGAGGCGCTGGCGGCGCTGCGCGCCTGGATCGCTCAGGCGGTCACCTGGCATGACCCGACCGTGCTCGGGGTCGCGCTGGTGACCCCCGACCTGGAGGGTCCGGACTGGTCGTGGCTGAAGTGGTTGCCGCACATCGACATTCCCGGCGAGCTCGACGGGGTCGGGCCGGCCCGCTTCATGTCGACCAACGCCGACGACCTGGTCGCGAGCCTGGGGCCGGCACTCGTTGACCGTCCGGCGTTCACCGGCGAGCCCGCCGACGCGCTGCGTCACCTGCTGATCGTCGTCGACGACCCCGACTATGACCTGAACGCGTCGACGCTGGCGCTGGGCCGGGCGGGCGTCACCGTCGTGCACCGCAGCGCCACGGCGCCCAACCGCGAGCAGTATTCGGACCCGGAGAAGCCGATCCTGCGCGTCGCCAACGGCGCGATCGAGCGCTGGCAGACCGGCGGCTGGCAGCCCTACATCGACAACGCCGACCAGTTCGGCGCCGACGAGGCCGCGCACCTGGCTCGCCAATTGTCGCGTTGGGACTCCAACCCGACCCACACCGGGCTGCGCTCGGCGGCCACTCGCGGCGCCACGTTCACCACCATGCTGGGCATCTCGGACGCGTCCCAATTGGACGTGCCCACGCTGTGGGCGCCGCGCCGTCGCGAGGACGAGCTGCGCGTTCCGATCGGGGTCACCGCGACCGGCGAGCCGCTGATGTTCGACCTCAAGGACGAAGCCGAGGGCGGCATGGGTCCGCACGGGCTGATGATCGGTATGACGGGTTCGGGCAAGTCCCAGACCCTGATGTCGATCCTGTTGTCGCTGTTGACGACTCACTCGGCGGATCGGCTGATCGTCATCTACGCCGACTTCAAGGGTGAGGCCGGGGCCGACAGCTTCCGCAACTTCCCGCAGGTGGTCGCCGTCATCTCCAACATGGCGGAGAAGAAGTCGCTGGCCGACCGGTTCGCCGACACGCTGCGCGGCGAGGTGGCCCGGCGCGAGACGCTGCTGCGTGAGGCGGGCCGCCGGGTGCAGGGCAGCGCGTTCAATTCGGTGGTGGAATACGAGGCCGCCGTGGCGGCCGGGCACGACCTGCCGCCGATCCCGACGCTGTTCGTGGTCGCCGACGAGTTCACCCTGATGCTGGCCGACCATCCCGAATACGCCGAGCTGTTCGATTACGTTGCGCGTAAGGGCCGCTCGTTCCGCATCCACATCCTGTTCGCCTCGCAGACGCTGGACGTCGGCAAGATCAAGGACATCGACAAGAACACCTCCTACCGCATCGGTTTGAAGGTGGCCAGCCCCAGCGTTTCCCGCCAGATCATCGGTGTGGAGGATGCCTACCACATCGAATCCGGCAAGGAGCACAAGGGCGTGGGGTTCCTGGTGCCCGCACCGGGTGCGACGCCGATCAAGTTCCGCAGCACCTATGTGGACGGCATCTACGATCCGCCGCAGAAGGCCAAATCCTTTGTGGTGCCGTCCATCCCGGAGCCGAAGCTGTTCACCGCCGGACGGGTCGAACCGGATCAGGACACCGTGATCACCGCCCCCGAGGAAGACGAATTCACCGGGCCGCCGCGCAAGCTGATCGCCACCATCGGCGACCAGCTGGCGGGCTACGGTCCGCGGGCGCCGCAACTGTGGCTGCCGCCGCTGGACGAGCCGATCCCGCTGAGCGCCATGCTGGCGCGCGCCGGCGTGCCGCCCCGGCAATGGCAGTGGCCGCTCGGCGAGATCGACAAGCCGTTCGAGATGCGCCGCGACCCGCTGGTGTTCGACGCCGCCTCGTCGGCCGGGAACGTGGTCATCCACGGCGGCCCCAAGTCGGGCAAATCGACCGCGCTGCAGACGTTTATCCTGTCCGCGGCCAACCTGCACTCGCCGCGCGAGGTCACCTTCTACTGCCTGGACTACGGCGGCGGCAAGCTGCGGGCACTCGAAGGCCTGGCGCATGTCGGCAGCGTGGCCTCCGCGCTCGAACCCGAACGCATCCGGCGCACCTTCGGAGAACTCGAGCAGCTGCTGCTGTCGCGGCAGCGGCGAGAGGCGTTCCGGGAGTCCCGCGGCGCGGCCCCCGACGACGGCTTCGGCGAGGTGTTCCTGGTCATCGACAACCTCTACGCGTTCGGCCGCGACAACACCGACCAGTTCAACACCCGAAACCCGTTGCTGGCCAAGGTCAGCGAACTGGTCAACATCGGTCTGGCGTACGGCATCCACGTCGTCATCACCACCCCCAGCTGGCTGGAGGTGCCGCTGGCGATGCGCGACGGGCTCGGGTTGCGCCTCGAGCTCAAGCTGCACGATCCGCGGGACAGCAACGTGCGGGTGGTCGGCGCGCCGCGCCGGCCCGCCGAAGCGGTGCCGCACGACCAGCCCGGCCGCGGATTGACCATGGCCGCAGAGCATTTCCTGTTCGCCAGCCCCGCGCTGGACGCGGAAACAAACCCAGTGGCAGCCATCAACGACCGCTACCCGGGCCTGGCCGCGCCGCCGGTGCGGTTGCTGCCCACCAACCTCGCCCCGGAGTCGGTCGGATCGCTGTATCGCGGGCCGGAGCAGGTCGTCATCGGCCAGCGCGAGGAGGATCTCGCGCCGGTGGTGATCAACTTCGCCGAGAACCCGTTGCTGATGGTGTTCGGCGACAGCAAGTCCGGGAAGACCACGCTGTTGCGGCACCTCATTCGCACGGTCCGCGAGCACTCGACTCCCGATCAGGTGGCCTTCACGGTGCTGGATCGGCGGCTGCACCTCGTCGACGAACCGTTGTTCGCCGACAACGAGTACACGGCCAACGTCGACCGCATCATCCCGGCGATGCTGGGCCTGGCCAACCTCATCGAATCCCGGCGGCCGCCGGCCGGCTTGTCGCCCGCCGAGCTGGCTCGCTGGAGCTTCGCGGGCCAGACCCACTACCTGATCATCGACGACGTGGACCAGATACCGGATTCGCCGGCGATGAGCGGGCCGTACGTCGGGCAGCGTCCGTGGACGCCGCTGCTCGGGTTGCTGTCGCAGGCGGCCGATTTGGGGGTGCGGGTGATCGTCACCGCGCGCGCCACCGGCTCGGGGCACGCGTTGATGACGAACCCGCTGCTGCGCCGGTTCAACGACCTGCAGGCGACCACGCTGATGCTGGCCGGCAACCCGCAGGACAGCGGCAAGATCCGCGGTCAACGATTCGGCCGGTTGCCCGCGGGGCGGGCGATCCTGTTGGGCGACAGCGATGGCCCGACGTACGTGCAGTTGGTCAACCCCTTGATCGGGGAGTCCGTAATGGCAAGTGAAGCGCAACGGGAGGAGTAGAGATGACCTTGCGAGTGGTTCCCGAAGGTCTGGCCGCCACCAGTGCGGCGGTGGAGGCCCTGACGGCCCGGCTGGCGGCCGCGCATGCGGCGGCGGCCCCGGCGATCACGGCGGTGGTGCCGCCGGCGGTCGATCCGGTGTCGCTGCAAACCGCCGTCGGATTCAGCGCTGCGGGCCAGGAGCACTCCGCCGTGGCGGCCCAGGGTGTCGAAGAGCTGGGCCGCGCCGGCGTCGGCGTCGGCGAAGCGGGCGCAAGCTACCTCGCCGGAGACACCGCGGCCGCTGCGACGTTCGGAATCGCGGGCGCCTGACCATGACCGCCCCCATCGCGCCCATCTGGATGGCGTCGCCACCCGAGGTGCATTCGGCGTTACTGAGCGCCGGTCCAGGGCCGGGGCCGCTGTTGGCGGCCGCCGGCGCGTGGACCGCGCTCAGCGCCCAATACGCCTCGGCGGCAGCCGAACTCAGTGGGCTGTTGGGGGAGGCCCAGGCCGGCGCCTGGGAGGGGCCGAGCGCCGAGCAGTACGTGGCGGCCCACCTGCCGTACCTGGCGTGGTTGCAGCAGGCCAGCGCCGACAGCGCGGGGGCGGCCGCCCAACAAGAGGTCGCGGCCTCGGCGTACACCGCCGCCTTGGCGGCCATGCCGACGCTGGCGGAACTGGCCACCAATCACACCGTGCACGCGGTGCTGGTCGGGACGAATTTCTTTGGCATCAACACGATTCCGATCGCGGTCAACGAGGCCGACTATGCACGGATGTGGGTCCAGGCCGCCGCCACCATGGGCACCTACCAGGCTGTGTCGGGCTCGGCCCTGGCCGCCGCGCCGCGCACCACGGCGGCGCCGTCCATCGTCAATCCCGGTGGGCAGGCCAACAGTCTGGCGGCCAACGCCTCGCAGAACAGCCCCGGGGACTGGTGGCAGAACTTCATCCAGCAGTTGTCGAAGTTCCTGCAGGACTTCTTCCAGAACATTCAGCAGATGCTGCAGGACTTCTTCTCGAACCTGCCGGCGTTCCTGGCGGCCAACGGGCCGCTGCTGTTCTTCGTTGCCTACCAGGTGTTCTTCAACGCCGTTGGCTGGCCGACCTGGGGCGCGATCCTGACCGCGCCGTTCCTGATTCCGCTGCTGCTGGGCATCGGGCTCAGCTCGTTGCTCACCACGCCGGTCGAGGCCGCCGCCCCGGAGGCCGCCCCCGCCGTGGTGGCTCCGGTGCTGACGTCGAACAAGCCGCCGTCCATGCTGCCGGCGGTCGCGCTGGCCCCGACGATGCCGGCCCCAGCCGGGGCCCCGGCCACCACGGTCGCCGCGGGTTCCGGGGCGCCGGCCGCGCCGGCGCCGGCGGCCGCGGCCAGC
>NZ_LZLU01000257.1:0-19908 GCF_001673415.1 Mycobacterium sp. 1165196.3
CGGTGTCGGACGCCCAGTTGCTCGACCTCGAAGACCGGGCCATGGCGCTGTTCGAGCGGATCGCGCAGGCGCGCGACATCAAGCTGCCGGACCGCGAGGTGATCCTGGGCGAGGACCGGAGCGGCCCGGCGGGAAAGCGCCTGTTCGCGTTGGCGTCTCGCATCCCGATCGGCACGGCCGACCGCTACTCGGTGCTGTCGGCACCGACGGCGGCCGCCCGCCTCGCCGCCCTGCGCGAAGCCGTGGACGCGGTCGCCGAAGTGGTGGAGTTTCAGCTTTCCGAATGACCGGGCGGCTTTCGCGGAAGGATGGTGCATGAAGGTACAGCTCCAGGTCAGCGGTTCACCGGCGCAGGCGGCCGCAAGCGCCGCCGAGATCGTCGCCACCGGCGCGGACGGATTGTTCACCTTCGAAGGCCAGCACGACGTCTTCTTTCCGCTGCTGATCGCCGCCGGCACGACCGGCCTGGACTTGATGACCAACGTGGCGATCGCCCCGCCGCGCAGCCCGCTGCACATGGCGCACTCCGCCTACGATCTGCAGCTCTACAGCGGCGGCCGGTTCCGCCTCGGCCTCGGCTCCCAGATCAAGGTGCACATCGAAAAGCGTTATGGCAGTAGGTGGGAGCGGCCGGCGCCACGAATGGCCGAAGCCATCGCCGCGATCAAGGCGATATTCGCCGCGTGGGAAGGCCACGCCCGGTTGGACTTTCGCGGCGAGTTCTACACCCACACCATCATGGCGCCCAATTTCAACCCCGGGCCCAATCCGTTCGGGCCGCCCCCGGTGCTGCTGGGCGCGCTGGGTCCGCTGATGACGCGCACCGCCGCCGAGGTCGCCGACGGCCTTTTGGTGATGCCGTTCAACAGTGCCCGCCACTTCGCCGATCGCACCGTCGCCGCCATCGCCGAGGGGCTGCGCCGCTCGGGGCGGTCGTTCGATGAGTTCCAGATCATCGCCCAGGCCATGGTGGCCGTCGGGCGCGACGAGGCCGACCTGGCGGCCGCGATCAACGGGGTGGCTTCCCTGATCGCGTTCTACGGCTCGACGCCGGCCTACCTGCCCGTGCTCGAGGTCGAGGGGTGGGCCGGTGTGCAGCCCGACCTCAACGCGCTGTCCAAGCAGGGCCGCTTCGCCGACATGCGCCGGTTGATCACCGACGAGATGGTGGCAAGGATCGGGATCGTCGGCACGCCCGAGCAATGCGCGGAGCAGATCGCCGCCCGGTTCGGCGAGCACGCCGACGAGGTGTGCTGTTACTTCCCCGGTTACACGCCGCGCCCCGCGGACGTCGCCGACATGATCGGTGCCCTGCACCGGGTACCCGCGCTGCCATGAGCGAGGACCTGACGGTCGACATGGACTCGGGCGTGGCGGTGCTCACCCTCAACCGGCCCGAGCGGCTCAACGCCTACACCGCCGAGATGGGCGCGCTGCTGAGCCGCGCGTACCGCGATTGCGACGACGATGACGACGTGCGGGCCATCGTGCTCACCGGAGCGGGAGGCGCGTTTTGCGCCGGGGCCGATTTCTCCGGTGACGCAAGCCCTTTCGACGCCCCCGCCGACCCCGGCGCGTTCTCGGCGTCACCGATCACGCCGGCCGCCTTCGAATTGCGCAAACCGGTGATCGCCGCCGTCAATGGCCACGCCATCGGCATCGGCCTGACCATCGCGCTGCAGGCCGACATCCGCTTCGTCGCCGAAGACGCGAAATACGGTGTGGTGCAGGTCCGCCGGGGCGTGCTGCCCGACTGCATGGCGCACTGGACGCTGACCCAGTTGACCACCCTGGGCGTAGCCGCCGACATCCTGCTGACCGGGCGAACCTTCGGCGGGGCCGAGGCCGCCGCCCTCGGCATCGCCAACCGGGCACTGCCCGCCGACCGGGTGCTCGACCACGCGCTGACCGTGGCCCGCGACATCGTGGTCAACGTGGCGCCCATGTCGGCGGCCCTGTGCAAACGCCTGCTGTGGGACACCGCGATCAACCACTACACACCGCGACAGGTCGCCGCGCTGGAAACGCGGCTGCACGAGCGGGTGATGGGCGGCGCCGACGCCGGCGAGGGCGTCGCCGCGTTCCGCGACCACCGGCCGCCGAACTTCACCGCCCGGCTGTCCCAAGAGTGGTCGTCGCTTCCCGAACCGTGAATCGGCGCGTATCAGGCTGTGGCGCAGAGCCTTTCGGAGAGGTCCCACAGTTCGGCCGCGCGCTGCGGGTCGCGGGCGCGCGGTGCGGCCTCGCCGATCCGGCAGTCCTGTAGGTAGAGGCCGCCCCGATCGGCCAGCTCCGGAGTGACCGCCGCCCACACCTGTGTGGCCGCACCCTGTTCGGGCATGACGAACTCGACGAAACCGTCGGAGGGTTCGGGGCTGTTCTCGGCGGCGAGCTTGCGCAGCCGCGAGAAATCCGCGCGCGACATGTACCGCGCGAGCGAGGTGGCCACGGTGCCCGGATGCACGGCGTAGGCGCGGATTCCCGCCCCCTGCAGGCGCCGATCGGCCTCCACGGCGTGCAAGATGTTCGCCGTCTTGGAAGCGCCGTAGGCGGCGAACTTGTCGTAGTCGCGCCGCTCCCAGTTGGGGTCGTCGAAGTCGACGTCGCCCATGACGTGGCCCCCCGAAGACAGGATCACGATCCGGGCCCCGCCGGCGGCGGTCAGCTGGGGGATGAGCAGGCGGGTGAGTTCGAAGTGCCCGAAATGGTTTGTCCCGATCTGTAATTCGAGACCGTCCCGGGTGCGTCCGAACGGCGTGAACATGACGCCGGCGTTGTTCATCAGCACGTCGACGGCCGGGGTGATGTCGGCGATCGCGGCCGCCGCCGCCCGCACGCTGGACAGCGCCGTGAGGTCGAGCGGCACCGTCGAGGTCCGGGCGCCGGCGACCTCGGTCGCGATCCAGCGCGCCGTCTCCGCGAGCGCGTCGGCGTTGCGGGCGGCCAAGATGACATGGGCGCCCGCGGCGGCCAGCGCCCGGGCCGCCGCGCGGCCCAGGCCCGACGACGCGCCGGTGATCACCGATGTCGTGCCGGACAGGTCGATCCCGTCGACGATGTGCAGCGCGGTCGGGCGTTCGGTCATGCGGACTAACTTATCGCCGCGAGTTCGCGGCCCCGGCGAGCGCTGCGCCGCATCAGCCGCGGCGCCACGACCCGGTGCAGGGGGCCGATCAAAACCCAGACCGCCCGGGCCGCGACCCGGCGGCGGAAGTGCAGCCGGGTGGTGAGGACGGCGCGCCGACCGTCCTGGCGGCGCAGCGTCAACTCCCCGCGCATCAGCGGCCCGCGGGTGGCCAACACCAGCTCGTCGGGGTCCGAGCGGACGATCGGCCAGCCGATGAGGTGGTCGGCGGAGCGGGCCGGACCCAGGCGCAGCCGCAGCACGTTGCGGTGGATCCACAACACCAGCTGTCCGCCCGCGCCGGGTTTGTCGCCGAGCCCGTCGCGGAACGCCTCTTCGGCGGTGCGCGCATCTCCGGCGGCGATGGGGACTTCGAAGACGTCCACATAATCGGCGGCGGCCTCGCCGGTGCGCGCCCGCTCGTCGAGCACCGCCGCCGCAACGCGTTTCAGGGTGTGCCGCACGACGACACGATGTCCGCCGGTGCCGATCACCAGCGCCCGGTACGCCTTGCCGTGCATACCGGGGAAGTCGGCCCACGTGGCCGCCCGCAGCCGGGTGCGTGTGGGGGCCTCGAGCGGGTCCAGCTCGAACACCCACCGGTAGACGGCGAACCAGTGGCGGCCCTTGAGCGCGAACCGTGCCGGCGGCCGGGCCTCGTCCAGGATGAAGCCGAAGGGCACGGTCGACGGGTCGTGCGGGTCGCGGCACATCACCCGCAGCAGCGCCGACCACGTGTCGTCGCGGTTGGCGTCGATGGTTATGGCATGCTCGTCGATATAGGGTAATCGTTCCATATAGAAGGAATGTACTAGATCATGGCGCCTCCGCGGAAGCATGAAACCGATGTGATTCTCGACGCCGCCCGGACGCTGGTGCTCGACGGCGGACCACGTGCGGCCAGCGTGGCGGCGATCGCGAAAGCCAGTGGCGCACCGGCGGGCACGTTGTATCACCGGTTCGGCAACCGCGACGGCATCCTGACGGCGGCGTGGCTGCGCGCGCTGCGACGCTTCCAGGAGCGTGCGCTGGCCGCTGACGGCGAGACCCCGACCGACACCGCCGTCGCGATGGCCGTGGCCGCGGTCGCTTTCGCGCGCTCCCTCCCCGAGGATGCCCGGCTGCTGTTGACGATCCGGCCCGGCGACCTGCTCGACGACGAGCCCGACGCGGCCTTCCGGCAGACACTCGCCGAAATGAACGCTCCGCTGACCCAACGCGTCGCGGCGCTGGCGCGCGAACTGTACGGGAATTCCAGGGCGCGCTCCGTCGATGCCGTCGCCCGTGCGGTCGCCGACCTGCCCTACGCCGTGGTGCGGCGCCACGCGCACGACGACCCGATGCCGTCCTGGCTCGAAAAGGACGTGGCGGCCTCGGCCCTGGCAGTGCTACAAAGCTTTGGCGAACGCCCGTAGCGCCTCGACCTGCGCGGGATCCAAAGAGGGACGGACGTTTTCGCGTGCCGTCGCGAGATCGGCGGCCGTCACGTCGGTTGCGTCGATGGATCGGCGCATCGCGGTCAGTGCGGCCTCCCGCAGCAGCGCCGCGCAGTCGGCGGCGCTGTAGCCGTCGAGTCCGGCCGCCACCTCGTCGAGATCGACGTCGGCGCTCAGCGGAATGGATTTGCCCGCGGTGCACAGGATTTCGCGGCGCGCCGCGGCGTCGGGCGGTTCGACGAAGACCAGCCGCTCCAGCCGTCCCGGGCGCAGCAGCGCGGGGTCGATGAGATCGGGCCGGTTGGTGGCGCCCAGCACCACCACGTCGCGCAGCGGATCGACGCCGTCGAGCTCGGTCAACAGCGCGGCCACCACGCGATCGGTGACGCCGGAGTCGAAGCTCTGCCCGCGTCGCGGCGCCAGCGCGTCCACCTCGTCGAGGAAGACCAGCGACGGCGCCGAATCCCGGGCGCGCCGAAACAATTCGCGCACCGCCTTTTCCGAACTGCCCACCCACTTGTCCATCAGCTCGGAGCCCTTCACGGCGTGCACGGACAGCTGCCCGGTGCTGGCCAGCGCTCGCACGATGAAGGTCTTGCCGCAGCCCGGCGGCCCGTACAGCAGCACCCCGCGCGGCGGTTGCACGCCCAACCGGGCGAAGGTGTCGGGATGCTGCAACGGCCACAACACGGCCTCGGTCAGGGCCTGCCTGGCCTCGGCCATGTCGCCGACGTCGTCGAGGGTGATGTTGCCGACACTGACCTCCTCGCTGGCCGAACGGGACAGCGGGCGGATCACGGTCAGCGCCCCGGCCAGATCCTCCTGTTTCAGCTCCGGCGGCCGGCCGTCGGAGCTGGCCCGCGACGCCGCCCGCAGCGCCGCCTCGCGCACCAGCGCGGCCAGGTCGGCGACGACGAAACCCGGTGTGCGAGAAGCTATCTCGTCGAGATCAAGGTCACCGGTGGGCACGTTGCGCAGCAGCGACTCCAGCAGCGCCTTGCGGGTGCCGGCGTCGGGAAGGGGCAGGCCCAGCTCGCGGTCGCACAGGTCGGGGGCCCGCAGCCGGGCGTCGAGCTGGTCGGGCCGCGCGGAGGTGGCGATCAGTGCGACGCCCTCGCTGGCCACCGCGGTACGCAGCTCGCCGAGGATCAGCGAGGCCACCGGCTCGGCGGTGGCCGGCAGCAGGGCGTCGACGTCGGTGATCAGCAGCACCCCACCGCCGTCGCGGACCGTCTGCACCGCCGACGCCACGGCCTTGAGCCGGTCCTCGGCGGCCAGCGCGCCGACCTCCGGGCCGTCGAGCGTGACCAGCCTGCGGTCGCCGGACACCGCGCGCACCAGGGTCACCTTGCCCACACCGGCCGGGCCCGACACCAGCACCCCGAGGTTGGCGCCCGCACCCAGCGTCTTGAGCAGATGCGGTTCGTCGAGCGCGAGCTTGAGCCACTCGACCAGCTTGGCGGCCTGGGGCTGGGTGCCCTTGAGTTCCTCGACGACCATCTCCGGCCTGGCGACCTCGACCGATATCCGCGACGAGGTTCTGGCACCGGACGGAACGCCGGTGCCCCAGGTGACGAGCGTGTTGGGCTGCACGCTCACCGGCCCGTCGGGGTCGACGCCGGTGACGGTCAGCAGCTCCGAGGTCCAGCTGATACCGACCGCGGTGGCCAGCGCGCGGGTGGCCTCGGACGTCGAGGTGCCCGGGCCCAGGTCGCGGGGCAGCAGCGAGACGGCATCGCCCACGGTAATCACCTTGCCCAGCAAGGCTCGTCGCAGCGTGACCGGCGTGATCGACTGGGTGGCCAGCGTCGAGCCGGCCAGCGTCACCGACCGCGCGCCGTACACGGTGACCGCGCCGACGACCACCGGGGTGCCCTCGCGCAGACCCGCGTTGGACAGCGTCACGTCGTCGAGCAGCACGGTGCTCACCGGGGTGTCCGGGCCGGCCAGGCCGGCCACCGCCGCCGTGGTCCGCGACCCGATCAGCGATACCGCGTCCCATTCCCGAATGCCCAGCGCGGCAATGGCATTCGGATGCAAGCGGATGACACCGCGGCGAGAGTCCACCGCGGAGGTGTTCAGCCGGGCGGTCAGGGTGAGCTGACGGGCCGGGCCCGAGTCGTCGCCGGAGCGACTCACGGCAGGCGCCTGCCCGGCTTGCGCAGGCCCAGCCGCGCCACCGACCGGCGGTTGGGCTGTGCCCGGCGGATCGCCCGCCGCGCCGCGCGGCGCTGCTTGGGTTCGTCGTCCCACGCCTCCGGGTGCGCGGCCAGCCAGCGCGAGTTGCGGATGGCGAACGGCACGTGGCACAGATAGGCGACGATGAGCACCCAAATCAACACGTAGGGCGCCAGCACGGCCGCCGCCGCGCAGATCGCCAGGACCGCCAGCAGGGGCGCCGCCCAGCTCGGCGGCACGGCGACCGCGTGCATCTTGCGCATCGGGATCTTGCTGACCATCAGGATCGACGTCCCGGTGATCCAGATGCACAGAAACAGCGGCGACGTCCACCAACCGTCGCCGAACTGCAGCTTGAGTCCGATCAGGCCGATCATCGAGATCGCGCCGGCCGGCGCGGGCATGCCGACGAAGAACTCGTGCGCGTAGGCCGGCTGACTGCCGTCGTCCTGCAAAGCGTTGAAACGTGCCAGCCGCAGCACCACACACACCGCGTAGAGCAGGATCACCACCCAGCCGGCCGGTGACTTGGTCAGCAGCGTCACGTAGAGGACGATCGCCGGGGTCACGCCGAAGTTCACCGCGTCGGCCAGCGAGTCGATCTGCTCGCCCATCCGCGACTGGGCGTCCAGGATGCGGGCCACCCGCCCGTCGAGCCCGTCCAGGATCGCGGCCGCGGCGATCAGCGCCATCGCGGCCTTGGGCTGGTGTTCGAGGGCGAACCGGATCGAGGTCAACCCCGCACAGACCGAGAGCACCGTCATCGCGCTCGGCAGGATCTGCAGGTTGACCGCCGGCCGCCCGCGCGGCTTGCTGATCATGGCAGCTCGGCCAGCACGGTCTCGCCGGCGATCGCGCGCTGACCGACCTTGACCAGCGGTTCGGAGCCCGCCGGCAGGTAGGTGTCCAGCCTGGACCCGAACCGGATCAGGCCGTAGGTATCACCGATCGACAGCTTGTCCCCGACGTGCGCGTCGCAGATGATGCGCCGGGCCAGCAGCCCGGCGACCTGCACCGCGACGACGTCCGCGCCGCTGGGTGTGCGGATGTGCAGGCTGGTGCGTTCGTTCTCGGTGCTCGCCGCGGCCAGGTCGGCCGAGCCGAACCGGCCAGGCCGGTGCTGCACGGCGATCACCTCGCCGCTGACCGGCGCGCGCTGCACGTGGGCGTCCAGCAGCGACAGGAAGATGCTGACCCGCGGCAGCGGCGCGTCGCCCATGCTCAATTCGGCGGGCGGGGCGGCGAAGTCGATCACGCAGATCTCGCCGTCGGCGGGCGCGACGATCGCGCCGGGCCGGGCGGGCGGCACCCGAGGGGGGTGACGGAAGAAGCCGGCGCAGGCGCCGGCGGCCAGCAGGCCCGCCCGTCGCACCCATCGGTGCCTGCGGCCGACCAGGGCCAGCGCCAGCCCGGCGCCGATGAACGGTCGGCCGGCCGGATGCACCGGCGGGACGGCGGAACGCACCAGTTCCAGTGCGTGTTGCGGGCTGAAGCCCGGGTCTTGAGCGGAGGGGCCGACAGTGCGGGGGCGGCGTGCCACGCGGCCATCTTACGGAGCCCGCGACTGATTCGTGGACGCCCGCAGGGGGAACGCCCACGTTCGACATGCAATCGCACAGCGCCGATCGAACGGCACTACGAGTGCGCCGGGCGAAAGTCGCGGTCACCGCCGTCTTCCTCGCGCACGGGCTGGTGTTCTCGTCCTGGGCCGCCCACATTCCGCATGTCAAGGCGGGGCTCGGCCTGTCCGACGCGACGCTCGGAACGGCGCTGTTCGGCGCGCCGCTGGGCTCGGTGGTGGCCACGGCGGTCAGCCACTGGGCGCTGCCCCGCTGGGGGAGCCACCGGCTGATCCCGGTCACGGTGGCCGGCTACGCCGCGGCCGGCACGACCGTGGGCCTGGCCCGGTCCGCGGCCGCGCTGTTCGCGGCGCTGGCGTTGTGGGGGCTGTTCCAGGGGGCGCTGGACGTCGCGATGAACACCCAGGCCGGCACGGTCGAGCGGCTCGCCGGGACCCCGATCATGGCGCGCTTCCATGGCATGTGGAGCCTCGGGGCGCTGGCGGGGGCGGTGATCGGCGCGGTCTGCGTCAGCGCGGGCGTCGGCCTGACCGTCCAGTTGACGGCGCTCGGGCTGGCGGTCCTGATCGTGGTGGAAACCCTGACCCGTCGCCTGATCCCCGACGCGGCCGAGACGGCGGCGCCGACGGGCCACGCGGAAGGCGACCGGGCCTGGATGACGCCGACCGTGGCGATCCTGGCGGCCGTGGCGTTCGCCTCGTTCCTGTGCGAAGGCGCCGCCACCGACTGGTCGGCCAACTATTTGCGCAACGTCGTCGGCGCCGGCCCGAGCGTCGCCGCGGTGAGCTACGCCGGCTACACGTGTGCGATGGTCGTCACCCGGTTCGGCGCACCGCGGCTGCACGCGCGGGTGCCCAGTCGCCGGCTGCTGCCGGGGCTGGCGCTGATGGCCGTCGTGGGCATGAGCGTGACGCTGGCGACCGCCAACGCCTGGATCGGCGTGCTCGGTTTCGCGGCGCTGGGCGCCGGCGTTGCGCTGCTGGTGCCGACCGCGTTCAGCGCGGCCTACGGCGCCAGCAGCGCCGGATCGGCGATCGCCATCGTGGCCGCCACCGGCTGGCTGGGATATCTGCTCGGGCCGCCGCTGATCGGGCACCTATCCGGCCGGGTGGGGCTGTCGGCGGCGTTGGTCACCATTCCGGTGATGATGGCGATCGTCGGCATCGCCATCCGCTGCACCCCGGCTTTCGACAAGGCCGACGAGTTCCATCGGGACGTGGCCACGCCCGCCGGCTAAGCCTGATTGCCCGCCTCCTCCTCACCCCCCAGCGCGGGCTGCATCGTCGCCGAGCTAGGCCTGATTGCCCGCCTCCTCCTCACCCCACTGCGCGGGCTGCATCGTCGCCGAGCTAGCGCAGATCCCAGACCTGCAGCTGGGTCCCCTCGGGCACCTCGACCACGTCCTCGGGGATGTCCAGCAGCCCGTTCGCCGACGCCAGCCACCGCAGGTGATGCGAGGCGGGGGGCCCGTAGCTGGTGACCGTGCTGGCGTCGTCTCCCAGCACCGCGCGGCGGAATTGGCGCTTGCCGCGCGGCGAGGTCAGCGACTCCGCGAGCACCGCGGTGCGAAGCGGACGGTCCGGATCCGGCAGGCCCATGGCCCTGCGCAGCGCCGGACGGATGAACACCTCGAAGGACACCAGCGCGCTGACCGGGTTGCCGGGCAGCGTGACGATCGTCGCGCCGGCCACCCGTCCCACGCCTTGCGGCATGCCCGGCTGCATGGCGACCTTGACGAATTCCACGCCCTGGTCGCCCTCCCGCCCGAAGGCGTCCTTGACCACCTCGTAGGCGCCGGCGCTGACGCCGCCGCTGGTGATGATCAGGTCGGCGTCACCGGCGTATCGGTCGATGATCGAACTGAACTGGGCCACTTCGTCTTCCGCGGTCGCCACGCCGACCAGCTCGGCGCCTGCATCCCGAACGGCGCCGGCCAGCATGATCGAGTTGGACTCGTAGATCTGCCCGGGCCGCAGCGCGGTGCCCGGCGTCACCAGCTCCGAACCGGTCGAGATCACCAGCACCCGCTGGCGCGGAATCACCCGCAACTCGGCGATGCCCAGCGCCGCCGCCAAGCCGAGCACCGCCGGCGTCACGACCTGACCCTGGCGCAAGACGGTGGTGCCGGGCGCGACGTCCTCGCCCGCGCGCCGGATGTGCCTGCCCGCCTCCCGTGGCGCGCGGATCGACACGACGTCCACGCCGCCGTCCGTGTCCTCCACCGGCACGACTGCCGTCGCCCCGGCCGGCAGCGGCGCGCCCGTCATGATCCGGTGGGCCGTACCGGGCTGCAGCGTCAGTTCGTCGGTGCGCCCGGCCGGAATGTCCTCGGCGACGGGCAGCACCACCGGGTGTTCGGGCGTGGTGGTCGACGTGTCCTCGGCACGCACCGCGTAACCGTCCATCGCCGAGTTGTCGAAGACCGGCAACGCCAGCTGCGCCACCACGTCCTCGGCCAGCACCAGGCCCTGGGCCTCGGCGAGCGGGACCGCGACCGGCGGCCGGGCACGAATCAACTCGCTGACAACCCGCTGATGTTCGGCGACTGAGCGCATCGGAGCCATTATCTCCCGGGTCAGACGGGGAAGCGGACGCCGGTGAGTTCTTCGGAGACGGCCCACAGCCGGCGCTGCAGCTCCTCGTCGTGGGACTGGGCGCTGGAGTCGACCAGCTTCGGGCGGCCCCGCTGTTCGAGGAATCCCGATGGGCCGAAGTACTGCCCGCCCTGAACGGCCGGATCGGTGGCGGCTCGCAGCGTCGGCAACGCGCCCATGGCCGGGCTCTGGAACAGCAGCGGCCCCAGCACGGCCTTCACCGGCCGGAAGACGCCCGGCAGGTTGCGGGCCAGCTCGGTGTTGGAGCCGCCGGGATGCGCGGCGACGGCGATGGTCTTCGCGTCGGGGTTGGCCGCCAGCCGTCGCTGCAGCTCGTAGGTGAACAGCAGGTTGGCCAGCTTGGACTGCCCGTAGGCGGCGATCCGGTCGTAGCGGTGTTCCCACTGCAGGTCGTCGAAATGGATCGCGGCCCGCAGCCGGTGCCCGAGGCTGCTGACCGTCACCACCCGCGAATCCCGCACCCCCAGCAGGTTTTCCAGCAGCAGCCCGGTCAGCGCGAAGTGGCCCAGGTGGTTGGTGCCGAACTGCAATTCGAAACCGTCCTGGGTGACCTGCTTGGGCGTCCACATCACGCCCGCGTTGTTGATCAGCAGGTCGATGCGGGGGTACGCCGCGCGCAGCGCGTCGGCGGCCGACCGGATCGCGTCCAGCGAGGTCAGGTCCAGCTGTTGCAGCGTGACATCTACTTTCCCGCGCCCTTGGCCGCCGGCGGCGACGATGCGCGACAGCGCCGCGTTGCCCTTCTCGAGATTGCGCACCGCCAGCACGACGTGGGCGCCGCGATAGGCCAGGACGGCGGCCGTCTCATACCCGATGCCGGTGTTGGCGCCGGTGACGACGACGACGCGGCCGCTTTGATCCGGGACATCGCCCTCCGACCAGTTGCGGTTCTCTTTGTCGTTGGAAGCCATGGCCCAAAACATACTCATCGACGGTCGAGGGCGTCGTGTCGGGCGACGGGCATTCGACGGTTCCGGCCGTGGGCCTGCGATGAAAAACCGTTATCCCGACAGCGATTTCCGCCGGATTCGCCACCCGCGCGGGTTTGTCAGCCCGTCGGGGTCGATCCCATCTGGCGGCGCAGCCAGGCGATGATCTTCGGCACCACCTCGGGCGCTTTGCTCATCGCGACGTGGCCGGTGCCCTCGACCAGGTGCACCTCGGTGTCGCGGCGGCCCCGGAAGTCTAAAGTGTCGGATTGCGGGACGAAATAGTCGTCGGCGCCGTTGATCACCAACATCGCCGAATTAGTTTGCTGGGCAAGCAGATCCGCGCGATTCAGGCGTTCCATTCCGGCGCTGAGCTGATCGAGGGTCCGGGAGTGGTCCCACTGCATCGCGTTGCCCAGGATGTCGTGCATGCCGTAGGGCAGTTTCGCGAGATTGTCGGGACCGAAGGCGGCGACCACGGGACCGCCGAGATCGATTGCGGCATCGACGATTCCGGACAGTCCCGACATCGCGGCGAAGTTGCCGCCGAACGATGCGCCGAAGTGCGCGACCCGGCCGTCGCCCAGCGTCCGGGCGTGGCGGGCGAGCCCGCGGATCACCTCGTCGGCGTGTTGGTCGAGCGGGATCGCGGTTTCGCCCGTGCCGGGATGGTCGAAGGCCATGGTGGTCACGCCCGCGCCCTGGGTGAATGCGACCCACCACGGGTGGATGTCCATCTTCCAGGTGTCCACGCCGCCGCTGGCGATCAGCACCGGACGGGCGGCGTAGTCACCGTCGGCCGAATACAGGTGCACCGGCACCTCGACGGACCCGTCGCGGTAGGCGACGGTGAGGAAGCGCCGTTCGAAGTGCACCGGGAAATCGCCGGCCGCCAACTGGAACTGCTCGAGCTGGTGCTGCATCGCTTTGGCCCGCGCCGCGTCGGTGAGGCAGGGAAACTTTGCGCACCCGTAGACCAGCGACGCCATCCGATGTTCGGTTCGCTCGGCGTATTCGCTTGCCAGCAAAGACCATTCATAGACCCAGCCGCCGGGCGCATCGGCCCACATGTCGTCGACGGCCGCGCGGACCCGCTCGATGTCCTCGCGCGGGATCCCGAACTTCGCGAACTGCTCGGTGCGGTCGTCGAACATGGCCGACGCGTCGATGTCGTAGGTGTACATGATGGCCAGCCCCTCATTTTCACGGCCCGTTGAGACTAGTCTCACGCTACGGTGAAACTAGTCTCAACGCAAGAGGAAATTCACGCTACGATGAAACTCATGCCGAAGAGGTCGACCACGCCCGGCCCGCGCGATGAGCGCGGCGTGCTGGCCGCGCGGATCGTGGCCGCGGCCCGCGTCGAATTCGCCGAACACGGCTGGGCGGGCACCACCATCCGCGCGATCGCCCGGGCCGCCGACGTCGATCCCGCGCTGGTCTACCACTACTTCGGGTCCAAGGAGAAGCTGCTCGACGCGGCGACGAACCCGCCGCAGAAGTGGCTCGACGACGTCGCCAAGGTCTGGGTTACGCCGGTCGAACAACTCGGCGCCGCCGTGCTGGAGCTGATGCTGGCCAGCTGGGACGACGAGGAGATCGGGCCGACGTTGCACGCCATCCTGCAGACCGCGGCGCACGAACCGACCACCCGCGAAAAGCTACGACGCGTCGTCGCCGGCAGCCTGATGGGCGTCGCACATCTCGGGGTCGACGAAGACGAGCGCCTTGTCCGCAGCGGCCTGATCGCGTCGCAGACGATCGGCCTGGCCCTGATGCGCTACGTCTGGAAGATCGAGCCCCTCGCGTCGATGACGAACGAGGAAATGCTCGCGGCGATCACGCCCAACCTGCAGCGCTACGTCGACGGCGACCTGACGGGCGCGACGTAGCGCCGGCCCGGCGTGCGCGGTACGCGGGGCCGCCGTGTCATCGCGGGCGGTGCGAGCGACAGGCGTGCCCGGGCGCGATCGCGCAACCCTCGCCCGCCCCGTTGATAGCCGCTGACCCGGGTGCCGCGTTCGCGTACGGCGACCGGCGCTGGTGGGCGCGGCCGAAAGTCCGGTGTGCTCCGGGGTTTTGGGCGTTTGACGCGCAGGCTGATCATCACCGGGGCGCTCATCGACCAATCGATCCGTTGCCGCATCCAGGCCGCGGCCCGTTTCGACGGCTTCCTCGTTCGCACGGCCACACCCTACGCCCATCGGTCCCGTGGCCGGCGGCGCCATCAGAAACGTTACGGCGGAACAAATTTCGCGTTAATGCAAGGGTTTACTGCACCCAGAAATTATCGTGCCGGATGAACCATTCGCGGCGCTCGTCGTCGGTCATATCCGCCAGGGCCGCAAAGCCTTCGAAGTACGCCTCGCGCGGCGCGCCGGGCGCGAACAGCATTAGAATCGATGCCGGTTCGTTCGCCTCGTTGCGAAAACCGTGGACGCCCCCGGGTGGCACGTAGAGGAAGTCACCCTGGTGACCGTCCGTCCACTCGGTGCCGTCGTAGAGCTTCATCGTCCCGGACAGGACGAAGAACGCCTCGGACATGGCGCGGTGAAAATGTGCCGGTGGACCGCCGCCGGCCGGCGCGATGTCGACCCGGTAGAGGCCGTAATCGCCGGCGGTGTCCTGCTGGTTGGCCAGGTAGTGGTACTTGACGCCGGAGGTTTCGTAATCGGGTGGCTGATCGGCCCGCTTGAGCCAGGCGCTGATCTCCGGTTCGTCCTTGGTGTAGCGGGCTGGCGGGTAGGGCGGCACAACGAGGGACATGGTTCCAGTGTGCGCATAGCATCGCCGGTGTGAAGGGATCGAGCGCCGAAGATGTTCGCGTGCAACGGCTGCTGGACGCCGAAGACAAGGCCGGCCAACTGTTCGACGAGATCGAGCGGCGGGCCATGATCCGGCCCGGGCTGGCCGAAAAGGAACTCTCCGACCAGATCCACGACCTCGCCGGGGAGATGTTCGGGGTGACCCGGCACTGGCACCGGCGGATCGTGCGCGCCGGGGAGAACACGTTGCAGCCGTTCCAGGAACGCCCGCCGGACCGGATGATCGCCGACGACGACATCGTCTTTTTGGACCTGGGGCCGATCTTCGAGGAGTGGGAGGCCGATTTCGGGCGGACGTTCGTGCTCGGTGACGACCCGCACAAGATCGCCCTTCGCGACGCCCTGCCACGGGTGTGGCAGGCCGGCCGCGACCACTTCGCGAGCAACTCCGGGATCACCGGCGCCGAGCTGTTCGACTACGTCGTCGGCGTGGCCCGCGCCGAGGGCTTCGAGTGGGGCAGCCATATCGCGGGCCATCTGATCGGCGAATTTCCGCACAAGAAGATCGCCGGCCGGGGCGTCCAGTGGTACGTCATGCCCGGGTCGAACAAGCCGATGCGCCGCACCGATCCGCGCGGGCGCATCTGTCACTGGATCCTCGAGATCCACCTCGTCGATCGCCCGCGCGGTTTCGGCGGCTTTTACGAGCAGCTGCTCGATCTGGGCTAAACGGCGTACTTCACCCCGGTCAGTTCCTCCGACACCGTCCACAACCGGCGCTGCCGTTCGGCATCGTGCGACTTGACGCTGGATGTCACCACCTTCGGGCTGCCCTGCATCTCGCCGATGCCGTCCGGTCCGAAGTACTGGCCACCGAGCACGCCCGGGTCGGTGCCGGCGCGCAACTGCGGCAGCGCGCCCGCGGCCGCGTCCTGCGAGATCAGGCCGAACACCGGAGTCACGACCCGCTCGACGAGCGGCGGAAGGTTGCGCGTCAGTTCGGTGCGCGAGCCGCCGGGGTGAGCGGCGACGGCGATCGCCGTCCCGTGCGGAGCCAGCCGCCGCTGCAGCTCGTAGGTGAACAGCAGATTGGCCAGCTTGGCCTGTCCATAGGCGGCGACCCTGTTATAGCTGCGCTCCCACTGCAGGTCGTCGAAGTGGATGTCGGCCAGGATGCGGTGGCCGAGGCTGCTCACCGTCACGACCCGCGAGCCGGCCACCGGCAGCAGCCGGTCCAACAGCAGGCCGGTAAGGGCGAAGTGGCCCAGGTGGTTGGTGCCGAACTGCAACTCGAAGCCGTCCTTGGTGGTCGACTTCGGCGTCCACATCACGCCCGCGTTGTTGATCAGCAGGTCGATGCGGTCGTGCGCGGTGCGCAACTGCTCGGCGGCGGACCGCACGGACTGAAGCGACGTCAGGTCCAGCTCCTGAAGCGCGACGTCGGCGTGGGGGCTGTGGGCGGTGATGCGGGCGGCCGCGTCCTTGCCCTTGTCCAGGTTGCGCACCGCCAGCACCACGTGGGCGCCGCGGTCGGCCAGCGCCAGGGCGGTCTCGTAGCCCAATCCGGTATTGGCCCCGGTGATGACGGCGACCCGTCCGGTCTGGTCGGGAATGTCCTTGGTGGTCCACTTGGCCATGAGAGACTCCTTGAACTTGTAGAGTAAACGGGGCGGGCGCTCCGGTTGAATCCGACTATACGGAACGCACGCCCCGGTTTGTCAATCGATGGATGGTGAACAGATGGCACGGCCCGAACGCCGGTTGCGTGCCGATGCGGCGCGCAACCGCGCGCGCGTGCTCGAAGTCGCCTATGACACCTTCGCGGCCGAGGGCCTTTCGGTACCCATCGACGAGATCGCGCGCCGCGCCGGCGTCGGGGCCGGCACCGTCTACCGGCACTTCCCGACCAAGGAGGCGCTGTTCCAGGCCGTCATCGAGGACCGGATGCAGCGGCTGGTCGACGACGGGCGGGCCCTGCTGGACACCCTCGGACCCGGCGAGGCGCTATTCGCCCTGCTGCGTTCGATGGTGCTGCACTGGGGCGCGGCGGATCGCGGCCTGGTCGACGCGCTGGCCGGATTCGGGATCGACATCGCCAGCGCGGCGCCCGACGCCGAGGACGCGTTCCTGGCCATGCTCGACGAACTGCTGCGGGCCGCGCAGCGGGCGGGCACCGCGCGCCAGGACATCGGGGTGCGCGAAGTCAAGGCGATCATGGTCGGGTGTCAGGCCGCGGAGGCCTACAACCCGGACTTGGCCGAGCGGGTGACCGACGTCGTCGTCGACGGTTTACGCGCTGGGCGATCGGGCTGACCTCTTCTTGCACTCGACATAGGCGAGTGCTAAGAATGACGTTGGCACTCGCGACCAGCGAGTGCTAGGTCGGGACGGTGAGGCCAGGGCCGCGGCAAGCGGAAGACACCTAGCCGTCCGTCGCGGGCACTGCACCCGGCCACAGCGTTGATGGGGCGACCCGACAAGCGGTCGCCCTGAGTGTCACCCCATAGTTTCGGAGGAATCACTTCGCAATGGCCAAGACAATTGCGTACGACGAGGAGGCCCGTCGCGGCCTCGAGCGGGGGCTGAACGCCCTCGCCGACGCGGTAAAGGTGACGTTGGGTCCCAAGGGCCGCAACGTCGTCCTGGAAAAGAAGTGGGGCGCCCCCACGATCACCAACGATGGGGTTTCCATCGCCAAGGAGATCGAGCTGGAGGACCCCTACGAGAAGATCGGCGCCGAGCTGGTCAAGGAAGTCGCCAAGAAGACCGACGACGTCGCCGGTGACGGCACGACGACGGCCACGGTGCTGGCCCAGGCGTTGGTCCGCGAGGGCCTGCGCAACGTTGCGGCCGGTGCCAACCCGCTGGGTCTGAAGCGCGGCATCGAGAAGGCCGTCGAGAAGGTCACCGAGACCCTGCTCAAGTCGGCCAAAGAGGTCGAGACCAAGGACCAGATCGCTGCTACCGCGGCCATCTCCGCGGGCGACCAGTCGATCGGCGACCTGATCGCCGAGGCGATGGACAAGGTCGGCAACGAGGGCGTCATCACCGTCGAGGAGTCCAACACCTTCGGCCTGCAGCTCGAGCTCACCGAGGGCATGCGGTTCGACAAGGGCTACATCTCGGGCTACTTCGTCACCGACGCGGAGCGTCAGGAAGCCGTCCTCGAGGACCCCTTCATCCTGCTGGTCAGCTCCAAGGTTTCGACCGTCAAGGACCTGCTGCCCCTGCTGGAGAAGGTCATCCAGGCCGGCAAGCCGCTGCTGATCATCGCCGAGGACGTCGAGGGCGAGGCGCTGAGCACCCTGGTCGTCAACAAGATCCGCGGCACCTTCAAGTCGGTGGCCGTCAAGGCTCCCGGCTTCGGAGACCGCCGCAAGGCGATGCTGCAGGACATGGCCATCCTCACCGGTGGTCAGGTCATCAGCGAAGAGGTCGGCCTGTCGCTGGAGAGCGCCGACGTCGCCCTGCTGGGTAAGGCCCGCAAGGTCGTCGTCACCAAGGACGAGACCACCATCGTCGAGGGCGCCGGTGACTCCGACGCCATCGCCGGCCGGGTGGCCCAGATCCGCAGCGAGATCGAGAACAGCGACTCGGACTACGACCGCGAGAAGCTGCAGGAGCGCCTGGCCAAGCTGGCCGGCGGTGTTGCGGTGATCAAGGCCGGAGCCGCGACCGAGGTCGAGCTCAAGGAGCGCAAGCACCGCATCGAGGACGCCGTCCGCAACGCCAAGGCCGCCGTCGAGGAGGGCATCGTCGCCGGTGGTGGCGTGGCCCTGCTGCACGCGACCCCGTCGCTGGACGAGCTGAAGCTCACCGGTGACGAGGCGACCGGCGCCAACATCGTCCGTGTGGCGCTCGAGGCTCCGCTGAAGCAGATCGCCTTCAACGGTGGTTTGGAGCCCGGCGTCGTGGCCGAGAAGGTCCGCAACTCGCCCGCCGGTACCGGCCTGAACGCCGCGACCGGTGAGTACGAGGACCTGCTCAAGGCCGGCGTTGCCGACCCGGTGAAGGTGACCCGTTCGGCGCTGCAGAACGCGGCGTCCATCGCGGGCCTGTTCCTCACCACCGAGGCCGTCGTCGCTGACAAGCCGGAGAAGGCGGCCGCACCCGCGGGCGACCCGACCGGTGGCATGGGCGGCATGGACTTCTAAGTCCGACGACTCAAGCACGGGAAAGCCCGGCCCCCACAAGGGGCCGGGCTTTTTCGTGTCTACGGGACGTCTCGACGCCCGGGCGTCGCTCCGCGAGTGTGAAGTTAGCCGCACATTCGACGCCGAGCGTGCGGCCAGCTTCACGTTCGGCGCCCGTAGTGTGAACGTGTGGCCCTTCCGACTCCCTCCCCCGAAAGCACCGCCGTCGTCACCGGCGCGTCGTCGGGCATCGGCGCCGACATCGCCCGCGAACTGGCCGCCCGCGGCCACGGCGTGACACTGGTCGCCCGCCGGGAGGACCGGCTGCGCGAGCTGGCCGACGAACTCGCCGGCCGGGTACGCGTCGAGGTGATCGCCTGCGACGTCGCCGATTCCGCCGCGCGCGCCGGCCTTCTCGACGAGGTCGGCCGCCGCGGCCTGACCGTCGACATCCTGGTCAACAACGCCGGCATCGGGACCATGGGTTCGGTGACCAAGACGCCCGTCGACGCCGAGATCGCCCAGGTGCGGGTCAACGTCGAGGCCGTCATCGACCTGAGCACCCGCGCGGTCCAGCAGATGGTGCCGCGCGGCCGTGGCGCGATCCTCAACATCGGATCCACCGCGGGCTACCAACCGTTTCCGGGGCAGATCGGGTACGCGGCCACCAAGGCGTTCGTCAACAACTACACCCAGGGGCTGCGCGGTGAACTCGCCGGCACCGGCGTCACCGTCGCGCTGCTGTGCCCGGGGCCGGTGCACACCGAGTTCGTGAAGAGCGCCGGCATGGACGAGCGGGAATTCGCCGATGCGTTCCCGAAGTTCATGTGGAAGCCGTCGCGTGAGGTGGCGCGCGCCGGAGTCGACGCGCTCGACCACGACCGCGGAACGGTGATCCCGGGCTTACCGAGCCAGATCAGCACCCGCCTGTTTCAGTTCATGCCGCGGCGGGTGTTGTTGCCGCTGTTGCGGAATCAGCATCCCAGCCTGCGTAGGGACGGCTCAGCGGGCTAGCGGCGATCGCGAGCGCGGCGGAGCCGGGGAAGCCGGGTCGCCGCCGTCGGACTCAGCGGCGATCGCGAGCGCGGCGGAGCCGGCCGAAGCGGGTCGCCGCCATCGACCTAACTACAGTCTCATCCGTGAGCCGC
>NZ_LZLU01000258.1:0-7796 GCF_001673415.1 Mycobacterium sp. 1165196.3
GAACTACGTCAGTCAGACGATCGAGGTCTAGCACCACGACCAGTTGATTTAAGTGATCGATCACCGTCGGTGGGGCGTTCGGTGTCTCGCTTGCCGGCCCGCCGTCAATCGGTTAGGTAGTCAGCAGGACTGAATTACCCAGCCAATAGGCGCCCCGGTCTGCAATTGGACATCGCGCCCCACCGACCGGGCGGCGCGCGGACCCCGCCGTCGGTGGACCTGCGGCGCCGCGTCGGGCAATAACCGAAGTCACACACGAATCACGGTGCCCCCGGCACGACTCGAACGTGCGACCTAGGGATTAGAAGGCCCTTGCTCTATCCACCTGAGCTACGGAGGCAATGTGCAGGTCAGTCTATCCAACCGCACCTGCCGACCCGATTCCCCGCCGCCACGCGCACGAAAACCCTTACCGCGCCGCGTTTATCGGTTATCGTTGGGACCCTCGACACACGGACAACATCGGCCGGTCATGGGCCGTTAACCGCAACGAGGCGTGTGCATAACGTTCCAGAGGTGACGTTGCAATGAGCGTGGCCAGCAAGCAGACCTCGCCCTGTTCGTGGGCGGGGGCCCAGGTGGCACGGCTGGCAGCCGAAGCCCGGGATGTCTACCAACTCGGTAACCTGGTGCTGCGCGGTGGGCCGTTCGCGCTGGGCTGCTTCGCCGGCTGGCTTTTCACGGAGTTTCCTCCGCACGTGGTGACCGGCCACGCGCTGTCCCGCGTCTCGCATCCGTCCGTCGGCCGGGTAGGCACGACGCTGGCCGCCCAGCGGGCTGATCGAACCCTCACCACCGCGCTCGAGGAGTCCTTCGGCCCCGAGTTTCGCGAACAGGTATGTCATCCCGCCGCCGTCGGCGCGCTGTGCGCCCCGCGCGGTCGACTGCTCGGCAGGCCCGGGCCGCACCGCCGGTATGCGTCGCAGACGTCCGACATCTCCTACGGTCCGAGCCCGCGCGACAACCTGCTGGACATCTGGCGGCGCGACGACTTGGCGCCAGGTTGCCGCGCACCCGTGCTGATCCAGGTGCCGGGCGGGGCATGGGCGCTCAACGGCCGGCGTCCGCAGGCCTACACGCTGATGAGCCGAATGGTCCAACTCGGCTGGATCTGCGTCTCGATCGACTACAGCAAGAGCCCGCGCGCCACCTTCCCCGCACACCTCATCGACGTCAAAAGGGCGATCGCGTGGGTCCGGGAGAACATCGCCGACTACGGCGGCGACCCCGATTTCATCGCGATCACCGGCGGCTCGGCGGGCGGGCACCTGGCCTCCCTGGCGGCGCTGACGCCGAACGACCCCGCCTTCCAGCCCGGTTTCGAAGAGGCCGACACCAGCGTGCAAGCGGTAGCGCCCTACTACGGCGTCTACGACTTCACCGACTTCGACAACATGCACCCCCTGATGCTGCCGTTCCTCGAACAGTTCGTGATGAAGGCCCGCTACGCCGAGGCGCCCGAGCGCTTCACGGCGGCATCACCCGTCTCCTACGTGCACGCCGACGCGCCGCCCTTCTTCGTGTTGCACGGCCAGAAGGACGAGTTGGTGCCCAGCGGCCAGGCTCGCGCTTTCTGCGCGGCGTTGCGCGCGGCCGGGGCTGCCACGGTGGCGCACGCCGAACTCGGCAACGCCCACCACGCTTTCGACATCACGCCGACGGTTCGATCGCGGCTGGCCGCTGACGCCGTAGCCGATTTCCTCGGTGTCGTGTACGGACGGCGCGTCAGCTCCCTGCTGGATTCGCCGCCGCTGTCGGCCACTTCGGCCAGCTGAGGGTCGGCCGGAGGCCAGCTGAATCGGCGGCCCGGTGCTCGCCGCTCCTTTCACCAGCGTGGTAACCCGACTAGCGTTGGGTAGACCATTCGGGTCGGTGGTCCTAAAGGCAGGAGGCTTGAGCGACGGTGACAACGTTGGCGCGTCGAGCTGATGACCATGACTGAATCCGTCGAGGCGATCAAGTTGTCCGACGAACTCGGGCCGGTCGACTACCTACTGCACAGGGGAGAGGCAAACCCCCGCACCCGGTCCGGGATCATGGCCTTGGAGCTGCTGGACACCACGCCGGAATGGGAACAGTTCCGGAACCGATTCGAAAGCGCGTCCCGACGGGTGCTGCGGTTGCGCCAAAAGGTCGTCGTGCCGACCCTGCCGACGGCGTCGCCGCGCTGGGTGGTCGATCCCGACTTCAACCTGGATTTTCACGTGCGCCGGGTGCGTGTTTCCGAACCGGGCACGCTGCGTGAGGTATTCGATCTGGCCGACCTCATCCTGCAGTCGCCGATGGACATTTCGCGACCGTTGTGGACGGCCACCCTCGTCGAGGGCTTGGCCGACGGCAAGGCCGCAACGCTGCTGCATGTCAGCCACGCCGTCACCGACGGCGTGGGCGGGGTGCAGATGTTCGCCGAAATCTATGACCTCGAGCGCGATCCGCCGGCCAAGCCGACGCTGCCGCTGCCCGTGCCGCAGGACCTGACGTCCAATGACCTGATGCGCCAGGGCATTAACCACCTGCCGTTCGCCGTGGTCGGCGGCGTCATGAGCGCGCTGTCCGGGGCGGTGTCGGCGGCCGGGCGGGCGGTCCTGGAACCGACGGCGACCGTCTCGGGGATCGTCGGGTACGCCATGTCGGGCATGCGGGTGCTCAACCGGGCCGCCGAGCCGTCGCCGCTGCTGCGGCGGCGCAGCCTGGCCACCCGCAGCGAGGCGATCGACATCCCGCTCGCCGACCTGCACAAGGCCGCGAAAGCCGGCGGCGGGTCGATCAACGATGCCTACCTTGCCGGATTGTGCGGCGCCCTGCGCCGCTACCACGAGGCGTTCGGCGTGCCGATCAGCACGCTGCCGATGGCGGTGCCGGTCAACCTGCGGGCCGAAGCGGACACGGCCGGCGGCAACCGGTTCACGGGCGTCAACCTCGCGGCGCCGATCGGCACCGTGGACCCCGTCTCCCGGATGAAAAAGATTCGCGCCCAGATGACGCAGCGCCGCGACGAGCCCGCCATGAACATCATCGGCTCGCTGGCGCCGGTGCTCAGCGTCCTGCCGACCGCGGTGCTCGAAGGCATCACCGGGTCGGTGATCGGCTCCGACGTGCAGGCCAGCAACGTCCCGGTCTATCCCGGCGACACCTACATCGCCGGAGCAAAAGTGTTGCGGCAGTACGGTATCGGTCCGCTGCCCGGCGTGGCGATGATGGTGGTGCTGATCTCGCGGGGCGGGTGGTGCACCATCACCGTGCGCTACGACCGGGCCGCGGTGCGAAACGAGGCGTTGTTCGCCCAATGCCTGCTGGAGGGTTTCGACGAGATCCTGGCGCTGGGAGGCGACCCGCCACCGCAGGCGGTGCCCGCCTCGTTCACCGAGTCGGCGGTGTCCACTCGATCGGTGGCCGGCTCATGAGCAACTCGAAGCAGCAGGGGGACAAGGACGAAACGGCCGGAGCGGACCTGCGGCTGCCCGGCTCGGTGGCCGAGATCATGGCCAGCCCCGAAGGACCGAAGATCGGCGCATTCTTCGACTTGGACGGCACGCTGGTCGCCGGATTCACCGCGGTCATCCTGACCCAGGAGCGGCTGCTGCGCCGCGACATGGGAGTGAGTGAACTGCTCGGTATGGTGCAGGCCGGCTTGAGCCACACCCTCGGTCGTATCGAGTTCGAGGACCTCATCGGCAAGGCCGCCAAGGCGCTCACCGGGCGACTGCTCGACGACCTGGAAGAGATCGGCGAGCGAATGTTCGTCCAGCGCATCGAATCCCGGATCTACCCGGAGATGCGTGAGCTGGTCCGCGCCCACATGGCCCGCGGCCACACCGTGGTGCTCAGTTCGTCGGCGCTGACCATCCAGGTCAATCCCGTCGCGCGGTTCCTCGGCATCCCCAACATGCTCACCAACAAGTTCGAGACCACCGAGGACGGCTTGCTCACCGGGTCCGTCCAGAAGCCGATTCTCTGGGGTCCCGGCAAAGCCGCTGCGGTACAACGGTTTGCCGCCGAGCACGGCATCGATCTCAAGGACAGTTACTTCTACGCCGACGGTGACGAGGACGTCGCCCTGATGTATCTGGTCGGCAATCCCCGGCCGACGAATCCCGAAGGGAAAATGGCGGCGGTGGCCAAGCGCCGCGGTTGGCCCATCCTGAGATTCAGCAGCCGAGGTCCGGTGGGTCTGCGACGGCAGGTGCGTACCCTTGCCGGACTGGGCTCGATTGTCCCCGTCGGCGCGGGCGCAGTGGCAATGGGCGTGCTGACCGGTAGCCGGCGGCGGGGCGCCAATTTCTTTACTTCCATTTTTTCCCAAACCGTGCTGGCGACCACGGGAGTGCACCTCAATGTCGTCGGGAGAGAGAATCTGACCGCGCAACGTCCGGCCGTTTTCATCTACAACCACCGCAATCAGGTGGATCCGGTGATCGCGGGTGCGCTGGTCAACGACAACTGGGTTGCCGTGGCCAAGAAGGAATTACAGAAGAACCCGATCATGGCCCTGCTCGGCAAAGCGTTGGACGGGGTTTTCATCGACCGAGACGATTCGGCCTCCGCGCTGGAGACGATGCGCATTGTCGAGGAGCGGGCCAAGAACGGGCTTTCCATTGTGATGGCGCCGGAGGGCACCCGG
The DNA here is from genome assembly GCF_001673415.1 of Mycobacterium sp. 1165196.3. Taxonomy (NCBI): domain Bacteria; kingdom Bacillati; phylum Actinomycetota; class Actinomycetes; order Mycobacteriales; family Mycobacteriaceae; genus Mycobacterium; species Mycobacterium sp. 1165196.3. Next base: position 4,622 of record NZ_LZLU01000258.1, read on the forward strand.
CTGGACACCAACGAGGTCGGCCCCTTCAAAAAGGGTCCATTTCGTCTCGCGATGGCCGCCGGCATCCCGATCGTTCCGATCGTGATTCGCAACGCCGAGCTGGTCGCCGCCCGGAACTCGACCGTCATCAACCCGGGCACCGTCGACGTCGCGGTCTTCCCGCCGATCTCGGTGCAGGACTGGACGCTTGACACGCTGCCGGACCGCATCGCCGAAGTGCGCCAGCTCTACCTGGATACGCTCGCCAACTGGCCCGTCGACGAACTGCCCGAGGTCGACCTGTACGCGGAGAAGAAGGCGGCCGAGAAGGCACAGAGCCGGACCGCCAAGGCACCCGCGAAGAAGGCACCCGCCAAGAAGGCACCCGCCGAGAACGCGCCGGCGAAGAAGGCACCTGCCAAGAAGGCACCCGCCAAGAAGGCGCCGGCCAAGAAGGCACCCGCCAAGAAAGCACCCGCAAAGAAGGCGCCGGCGAAGAAGGCCGCGTCGAAAGCCAAGGCACCCAAGGCAACTCCGCATGAATCCGAGGCCGCCCGCAAAGACGGCGAGGCGCAACGGCCCGCGACCAAGGCGGCGCCCGGCAACGCCGAGTCACCGGAATCGCCGCACCGAGGGCATCCGTGACCGAACCGGCCGCGGATACCAGCGCCATCCTTGCCGGGACTGACTCGCTGATATTGGCGTCAATGACCTCGCCGGTCGAGATGGACCTGGTGACGGCGTGGATGGAGCAACAACGCGCCGGGCACCCGGGCGCGAATTTCGACCTGGTCAAGCTGCCGGCGCTCGATGCGCCGCCGGACGTGATGACGGCGCTGGCCGAACAGCTCGAATCCCGGGAAGACCGTTCCATCGTGCCGGTGCGGGTGTTCTGGCTGCCGGAGCCGGATCGCGGCCGGGTCGCCAAGCTGGCCGGCCTGCTGCCCGGCCGGGATCCGTACCACCCCAACCAGCGCCAGCAAGAACGGATCGTGCGCACCGCGCCCCAGCGGGCACGGGTGGTGGCCGGCGAAGCCGCGACGGTCGCCGAGCTGCGCCGGCAATGGCGCGACACCACCGTCGGAGACGACCGGTACGACTTCGCCCAATTCGTCATCCGCCGCGCCATCTTGGCGATGGAACGCGTCGAGTACCGGATCCTCGGACCGCAGTACAAGTCGCCGCGGCTGGTGAAACCAGAGATCTTGGCCTCCAACCGGTTTCGGCGCGGCCTGGCGACAATTCCCGGCGCCACCGTCGAGGAAGCCGGAAAGATGCTCGACGAACTCGCTACCGGCTGGAGCCGGGCATCGGTCGACCTCGTCGGGGTTCTCGGCAGGATGATCAGCCGCGGGTTCGACCCCGAGATCGATTATGACGAGTATCAGGTCGCGGCGATGCGGGTGGGCCTGGAAGCCCACCCGGCGGTGTTGTTGTTTTCGCACAGGTCCTACATCGACGGCGCGGTGGTGCCGGTCGCCATGCAGGACAACCGATTACCGCCGGTGCACGTGTTCGCCGGTATCAACTTGTCGTTCGGTGCCATGGGCCCGCTGCTGCGACGTTCCGGGGTCATCTTCATCCGCCGCAACATCGGTAACGACCAGCTCTACAAGTACGTGCTGCGCGAATACGTCGGCTACATCGTCGAAAAGCGGTTCAACCTGAGCTGGTCCATCGAGGGCACCCGCTCGCGCACCGGCAAGATGTTGCCGCCCAAGCTGGGGTTGCTGGCCTACGTCGCCGACGCCTACCTCGATGGCCGCAGCGAAGACATTCTGCTGCAACCGGTCTCGATCAGCTTCGACCAGCTGCACGAGACCGCGGAGTACGCCGCCTACGCCCGCGGCGGCGAGAAGACACCCGAAGGTGTGGGCTGGCTGTACAACTTCATCCGGGCGCAGGGTGAACGCAACTACGGCAAGATCTACGTCCGTTTCCCGGAAGCCGTGTCGATGCGCCACTACCTGGGCGCGCCGCACGGCCCGCTGGCCCAGGATCCGGACGCCAAACGCCTTGCGCTGCAGAAGATGTCATTCGAGGTCGCCTGGCGGATACTGCAGGCGACGCCGGTGACGGCGACGGGTCTGGTATGCGCGCTGCTGCTGACCACGCGCGGGGCGGCGCTGACCCTCGGCCAGTTGCACCACACCCTGCAGGATTCGCTGGATTACCTAGAACGCAAACATAATCCGATGTCCACCAGCGCGTTGCGGCTGCGCACGCAAGACGGGGTACGCGCCGCGGTCGACGCACTGTCCAACGGACACCCCATCACCCGGGTCGACGGCGGCCGGGAACCGGTGTGGCGCATCGCGCCCGAAGAACAGCACGCCGCTGCCTTCTACCGCAACTCGGTGATCCACGCCTTTCTGGAGACCTCGATCGTCGAGCTCGCCCTGGCGCACGCCCGCCACGCCGACGGCGACCGCATGGCCGCGTTCTGGGCCCAGGCGATGCGGCTGCGCCATCTGCTGAAGTTCGACTTCTATTTCGCCGACTCGGCGACATTCCGGGACAACATCGCCGAAGAGATGGCCTGGCACGACAACTGGGAAGCCCACGTCGCGGCCGGGGGCGACGAGATCGACGCGCTGTTGTTCGCCAAGCGTCCGTTGATGGCGGACGCGATGTTGCGGGTGTTCTTCGAGGCGTACGAGATCGTCGCCGACGTGTTGCGGGACGCGCCTGCGGACATCGGGCACAAGGAACTGACCGACTTGGCGTTGGGCGTCGGGCGACAGTACGTGGCGCAGACCCGGATCCGCAGCAGCGAATCGGTCTCGACGCTGCTGTTCGCCACCGCGCGCCAGGTCGTCGAGGATCAGGACCTGATCGCGGCCGCGCCCGACCTGGCCGAAAGGCGTCGTGCCTTCCTGCATGAGCTGCGCGACATCCTGCACGACCTCGACTACGCCGGGCGGATCGCGCGCGATCAGTTCGTGGCCCGCGAGGCCAAGGCCCGCCAGGACCTTCTGGCCAGCCAGCCTCGGTAGCCGGTCGGGGCCGCCCCATACCCTGGACGTATGACCGTCGCCCCGCCGGCTGGCAGGGCCTCGACCGAGGCCTTCGCCCAGCGCCGCACGCTGGTGTGGCCGGTGCTGGCCGGGGTGGCCGTGCTGGCGGGCTGCACCGCCGCCGGCATCGGGGCCCTCTCGCTGGCCAGCTCGCTGACGGTGACGGGCCTGCCCGACCC
>NZ_LZLU01000259.1:0-7574 GCF_001673415.1 Mycobacterium sp. 1165196.3
GGATAACGCCGTATCGGGGTCCGAGCGATTTGCCCGTCGCGGCCGCCAGGCGCGGCAACGACCCCATGACGCTGGGGGGCACGTTCGCGCCGGCGAGGTTGATGGCGGGCAGCGCGGAGACGGCGCTGTTGGCGGCCGGGATCACGCTCGTCCAGCTCGCCGGCACGGCCAGCGGGCCCAGCGACGCGGCGCTGCCGAGGCTGCCGAAGACACCCGAGCCGAGCGAGCCGAGCGCGCCCGCGCCGGAGCTCGCCGCGCTGGCTGCCCCCGACGCCGCGGCCGCGGCCCCGCTGCTGGCGGCATTCGCCAAGCCCTGTGCGGTTTGGGCCATGCCGAGGATGGAGGACATCCCATACAGCGGGGTGGCCGCCGCCGAGAACGCGCTGGGAATGGCGCCGGGTATGCCCGACGCGAGGCCCGTCATGATCGACGAGTCGGTCGCCGTGCTCCCGGTGGTTCCGAGGGTGGTGCCGACGTCGCTGCCGGTGTCGGTCAGCATGGAGACGCTGGACTTCATCGGCGAGGAAAGCTGGTGCAGCGTGGTGGGCACCTTCGACACCACCTGGGCGAGGTTTGCCTGCTCGGTTTGCGCGGTGACCCGCCCGACCGTCGCGGCCTGCTCGGCCATCCCGCTCTCGTTGGTCATCTTGGGCGCCGGGTTGAACTGGGTCACCGAGCACGCGGCCGCGGAGCCCGCGGCGTACTCGTACATCGCCGCGGCGTCCTGCGCCCACATCTCGCCGTACTCGGCCTCGGTGGCCGCGATCGCCGCCGCGTTCTGGCCGAAGAAGTTGGTCGCGACCAGCATCGCGAGCTGCGCCCGGTTGGCCGCGACCGCCGGCGGGGGGACCGTCGCCACGAAGGCGGCTTCGTAGACCTCCACGGCGAGCCGCGCCTGACCGGCCGATTCCGCTGCCCGGGCGGCGGCCCCGGCCGTCCACGCCATGTACGGCGCGAACGCGGAGGCCATCGCCAGCGACGACGGGCCCATCCAGCGCTGGGTGGTCAGGCCCGCGATAACCGTGCGGTAGCAACTCGATGCGGCATGCAATTCGGCGGCCAGGCCGTCCCAGGCCACCGCGGCGGCGATCAGCGAAAGCGGGCCGGGTCCGGTGTACATCCGGATGGAGTTGATCTCCGGCGGAAGCGCTCCGAAATCGATCATTTCAGACCGTGACGGGCTGCCGGGCCGACGCGGCGCCGGCGGCGGGAGAGGTGGAGGCGATCGTCGGTGCGTCGACAATCCGCTGGTCAGCCGTGGTCCGTGGGCCGGTTGAGGCCTGTGACCAGCGGTTCGCCGTGACGAACGACATGTGCTTCCCCTTATGCGGTGCAGACGGTCGAGACGATGTTTAGGCCGTTACCAAACTGACGATCTGACAATAGCGTACAAAACATACTAATGGTTTGACAATAGCGTGTGATCTAGACCTCAGGTATTTACGCACGCGTCAAACGGGACAGCCGTATGACTGCTAACCTCTGGAGTGGGCTACATGTCTTGAGCGACACGGGTGCGTGTTCGCTCCCACCCCTGAAGAACCGAGGTAGTTGTGCCCTGCATGAGCAAGGCGTTCGACGACGTAACGGCGGGCGAAACGGCCCGCGGCGTCGGCCTCGGCCGAAACGGCGGCGCCCAACCCGCGCCGCGGGGTACCTGAGCTCGCGAGTGTTATGACGACCCATTCGACTGACGGACGAGCGGACGCGACCCGGCAACAGATCCTGCGGGCCGCATCCCACCAGTTCGCCCGGCGCCCCTACCACGACGTCGGTCTCGACGACATCCTCGCCGAGGCCGAGCTGACCAAGGGCGCCATGTACTTCCACTTCAAGTCGAAGCACGCCCTGGCCGTCGCGATCATCGACAGCCAGACCGAAGCCGGTGCCGTCGCCGTGCAAGAACTGATGACGCGCGGCCTCTCGGGCCTCGAGACCCTGATCGACTTCTCGTATCTGATCGCCATCAAGGACATCAAGACCGATGCCGTCAGGTCGGGACTGAATCTGATGGAGTCGGTCGGCCTCTCGGACGGGCTGCAGGCGAAGTTGTTCGATCAGTGGATCAAAGCCCTGGGCAGGGTCGCCGAGCAGGCCAAGGCCGAGGGCGATATCAACGATGAGTGTGACCCGCAGGACATCGGCCGCCTGATGGTTTCGCTGCACATGGGGCTGCGCAAAACCAGCGACCTGGACGACCCCGAGCGGTTCCTGCGCGACCTGGAGAAGTGCTGGTCTTTGCTGCTGACCGGGATTCTGCAAGCGGACCGCACCGAATACTTCCGCCAATTCCTCAGGCGGCGTGCGGCGCTCGCCATCACCACCAGTTCAGCGGATGCCGACGACCAGTAACGGCGCGGGCAGTTTGCACGGTCGGATCGTTGTAACGACTGATACTGTGAGCCGTCTTGCGGGCAATGTGAAACCAGATGAGCGCTCTGCGCATCCGATGAGATCCCGGAGGTGCGTGCACCATGGCGCGCCAAGTTCGCTCTGAAGCCACCCGCCGGAAGATCCTCGACTCCGCCATCGAAGTGTTCAGTGACGTCGGGTATGCCGCCGCCGGTTGGAGCACCATCATCGAGCGGACCGGAATGACCAAGGGCGCCCTCTATCACCATTTCGATTCGAAAGAATCGTTGGCGTCGAACATCATCGAGGAAGGCTCCGACACCCTTCTCAGCGCTTTCCGCAATGTCTGCGGATCGTCGTCGCCCGGGCTGGAGAACCTGCTGCACGGCACGTTCACGATCGTGGAGGTGCTGAGCTCGGACAAAATGGCCCGCGCGGCCGCGCAATTGGCCACGGCGTTAAGCGGATTCAACGCCGCGGCCTCGCGGTTCTACGCCAACTTGATGCTGGAGACGGCGCAAGAGGCTCGGCGGGCGATCAAAGAGGGAGACCTCCGCAACGAAATCGACCCCGACGTGCTCAGCGCGTCGGTCATCGGCACCATCTTCGGGGCGCGGTTGGTAGCCAACGCGATATCCAGCCACGGCAGGATCGGCAACATCGTCGGCGACCCCACCGAGCGCCTGCATCAGATCTGGAACCTGCTGCTTCCCGGTGTCGTCTCCGAGGCATCGCTGCCCTACTTTCAGCAATTCCTCCGGCGCGAAGAAATGCGTCATGCCGCGGCCAGGGCGTCCCGCGAGGACGCCACCGCGGAATCGCAAACCGATTAGATTTCGCCGATAGCCGGTGCCGAGGCGCCGCGGGATCTCGAAGAGGCGTTGCGAGATACCTTTTCGCGGTCGCCACGACGGCGATTCCGTTATTGGGGTTGAAGCGCTTTCAACAATGCATACTGTTCCGGTGATATACCGGAAATCTCTCGGTCGAGTAATTGCGCTGGCCGGTGTCGTCGGATTCTTGCTGATGAGCGCTCCGGCATCATGGGCTGCGCCGGCCGACCCGGCCCCGTCGACGGACTCGACGACGACCCTGTCGCTGCTCGACGTCGGGTCCGCCTCCACCCTGGAATTCTGGGGGCTGACGAGCAGCCAGCAGCTGACCGTGCCGGTGCTGCACGGCCTGACGCCGGCCGCTTTGAATACGACGGTCGAGCTGCCGATCAATCTGCGGTCGGGGATGATCACCGTGACGCAGGGGGAGCGCACCCTTGCCAGGCTGAACCTGCCCACCGCCGACCAGACACCGATCGCGATCCCGTTGGCGGGCGCGGAAGTCAACGACAATTGGCTGACGGTCACCGTGCACGCATACCTGGTTCCGGTGGACGGATACTGCCTGTATCAGGAAAGCCCCCTGCGGCTGACCAACGGAACCGTCACCTACACCGGGGCCGAATTGCCGCCGACCACCGTGGCCCATTTCCTGCCGCCGGTGCTGCGGAAGCTGAGCATCTATCTGCCGCAGTCGCCCTCGACGGCGGAGTCCGACACGGCAATTCAGCTCGCCGCCTCCGCCGCCGCGCACTACGGCAAGCAGGTTCCCGAGATCGTGGTGATCCCCCTGCAGGAAGGCCAGGCCGCGCCCCCGGCCCCGCCGCAATCGCTGGAGCGCCAGATCGTCGTCAAAGAGGGCCCGGACAACGGGCTTTCGCTGCAAGGCTCCTCCGGTGTGCCGTGGCTGTTGATGTCGGGGCCGTTGAACCGAACCGACGACTCGGACACGGCCGCGTTGTTCAGCGACGTGTCGGAGCTGGCCCTGTCGGCCAAGGCCACGCTGGATTCGCCGAAGCCCAAGGTGCAACTGCCCGGCAATACCGCCTCGCTGCGCGAGCTCGGACAGCCCTTCGCCAACTCGACCTCACTGCAACCGCGGGTGTCGATCGGAGTGGACCAGACCAGGTTTGGCCGATCCATCCACTCGGTGCGGGTGCATCTGCAGGGGTCCTACACCCCGACGTCGAACAACGGCGTCGGCCAGATCGCGGTGACGATCGGCCCGGAAACCATCGACCACTGGCCCACCGACGGCCACGGCACCATCGACCGCTGGATCGACGTGCCCGACCGGCTGCTGCAGCGCTACACCAACCTCGAGTTGGTACTCGACGTGGCGAGCAATGTCGGACACTGCGGCGACTTCTACACCGCCGGACCGGGAAATCAACTGCTCACCCTGAACATCAACGGCGACAGCACGGTTGAGAGCAGCCCCGCCGCGCCGCCGGTGCCCGACGGTTTTCAGTCGATGCCCCAAACCCTGATGCCCCGCGTCCAGGTCGGCATCGCCGAGCACTCGTTCGTCGACACCGTGCGCGCGCTCGACATTGTGGTGGGCCTGCAGCGAATCAGCTCGATACCGATCGACACCACTGTCACCGGTATCAAACAGGCGATCGACTCCTCCGATCCCGCACTGCTGATTTCCGCCGACGGGTGGAACCAGTCCGAGGTGGCGCTGCCGGTGGCCGCGGGGCCTAGCGGCCCGATCACCGTCAGCGCCGTCGGCCCCGGTGACAAGCCGGCCAAGCTCACACTGGACCCGGTGCTGCGGTTCGCTTCTCTGCAAACGGTTTTCAACCACGGGCGGTCGCTGCTGATCGCGACGTCCAACGGCGCGCCCGGGCAGCTCGACGAGCTGATCAGGTGGCTCAAGAGCGACAACAACAAACACTGGCAGCGGCTCAAGGGTGTCGCGGTGGTGTCGGTGCCCGGGCAAGACCCGGTGACCGTCGACCACCCGCCGCTGGCCGCCGGCGCCTCGGCCGGGGGATCGGCGAGCCATTCCAACCTCGACTGGCTGTACTGGTTCGGCGCGGGCTGGGTGGCGGTGGCCATCGTCGGCGCCGGGGTGATCCTGTGGCGGGTCAGGCGCGAATCATGGCGGCGCCGATAGCGTTTGACCGTCGATGGCGCGAATCAGGGACATCGAGATCCGCCCCGCCGTCAGGAACATCGCAGCCGCGGCGCTGTGCGCCGCCGGTGTCCCGGCACTCACCCGGCGACGACATCGCGACGCGCTCGCCATCGTGATGTTCCACGGCGTGGAAGACGCGCCGCTGTCGCCGCCCTGCTGGCATGTCGGCGGGATGGCGATGTACCGCCGCCAATTGGAGTACCTGCGCAAGCACTTCAACGTCCTCGCGCTCGAGGAGGCCCTGGCGGCCCTTGCCGACGGGACGCTGCCGCCACTCGCGGTGGCGATCACGTTCGACGACGGCACCGGCAACCTCGCGACCCACGCTCTGCCGGTGCTGCGCGAGTTGAACCTGCCCGCGTCGGTGTTCCTGGCGACGGGTCCGATCGGCACCGGCGAAACATTGTGGCCCGACCGGCTGTGGCTGGCGATCGCCCGCACCGCGGTGGCCGAAGTCGACTTGGCCGCACTGAAATTGGGGACGCGTTCGCTCGACGGCGACGCCAGGCGCGGCCGGGTCTACGCGGCCGCGGTGGAGGCGCTGAAGAACCTCGGCGACACCGAACGCGTCGCCGTGCTGGATGAGGTCCTGGCCGCGCTCGGGTACCGCGACGACGGGGACGCCGGCCCGTTCCGGATGCTCACCTGGGAGCAGGTGCGGGACATGGCCGGTGACCCGCTGGTGAGGCTGTATCCGCACACGGTGACCCACCCCATCCTTGCCCGGTGTGGCGACGACAAGGTCGAACGGGAGATCACCGATTCCTGTGTGGCGATCGAACGTGAGACCGGCTCAACGCCAAGGGTTTTCGCCTACCCTAATGGCCGGCCGCAGGATTTCGATGACCGGGCCAAGGATGTCTTGCGCCGCCGCGGGGTGCGCTGGGCGCTGTCCACCACACCGGGATTCGCCGATCGCGGCTGCGACCCGCTGGCTTTGCCGCGGCTGGCGGTCGGCGGCAACGCCACGTTCGACCATTTCCGGCTCACGGTCTGCGGCGGCCTGCCGCGGCGGCGGCACAAGCCCGGCGCGGCCGGCCGCCGCTAAGGGTCAGCGGCGCTAGCGCGCCTCTTCCCAGAGCTGTTCGGTCAGATCCTGGAACGCCGCGAGGGCGAACTGATCGTCCACCCGTCGCACGGCGGACTTGCTCATCATCGCGCGCACCACCGAGCCGTCCTTGTGCGCCAGTTCGACGACCATGTTCGCCAGCGCGTGCACCGTCGCCAACAGCGAATCCGAGGCGGGGGCCTGATGGAAGATCTGTTCGAATCGCAGCGACAGGGTCTCTTCCGGCTCGTAACCCATCATGTCGGCAAATGCGGTGTTGGCGAACAAGATACTGCCGTCGTCTCCGATCGCCAGCACCGGAACCGGGATCCGCTCCAGCACAACCAGTGCGGGCAGCTCCTTCAAGGTCGTCATCGGCGATTGGCTCTGTTGCCTGTTCTGGCGTCGTTCCACACCGAAGATTATGGTCTATGCCAGAAGTTATGTTGGACACATTTGTCCAAAGCGTTCCCGATGAATTGGCCGTGGCGCCGAACTCGCTTGCTCTTCAACCGAATTGTCCGGGTCTTCGACCGCTGGTCACGCGGCGTTGAGCGGTCCGCTCACTCGACCTGGTAGCGGGGGAACACCCCGGTCGGAGCGGGCAGCGCCGTGCCGGGCGCCAGGCGCGTGCCGATCGCGGCGAACGCTCGTTGGTCTTGCGCCTGCCCGAGCAGATCCAGCAGCTTGCCGGCCGAGTCGGGCATGACGGGCTGCACCAGCAGCGCGGCGATGCGCACCGCCTCGCAGGTGACGTACAAGACGGTGCGGAACCGCGCCTGATCGGCCTCGGACTCGCTCTTGCGCAACACCCAGGGTTGCTGCGCCGAGAAGTACCTGTTGGCCTCGCCGAGCATCAGCCAGATCGCTTCCAGGGCCAGGTGCATCGCCTGCGCGTCGAAATTGGACCGGACGCGTTCCAACAAACCGTCGGCCGTCGCGAGCAATTCGGTGTCGGCGGCGATCAGCTCGCCGGGTTCGGGAACGACCCCGTCGAGGTTCTTGGCGATCATCGACAACGACCGCTGCGCCAGGTTGCCGAGCTCGTTGGCCAGGTCGGAGTTGATCCGGGTGACGATGGCGTCCTCGTTGAAGCTGCCGTCCTGGCCGAACGGGACCTCGCGCAGCAGGAAATAGCGCACCTGGTCGACGCCGAGCGTGTCGATCAGGTTGATCGGGTCGACCACGTTGCCCACCG
>NZ_LZLU01000260.1:0-30981 GCF_001673415.1 Mycobacterium sp. 1165196.3
TTCCTTCGGGGACGCTTCGACGCTGGCTGCAGCCACGGTCGGAGACATGACGCCATCATCACAGCCACCACCGACAAGTCCGGGCCGCCGGATGCCCGCTGAAGAGTTCGGTGCACGCATCCCCCAGCCCATGCCCGACAGCAACAGCCTCGCCCACTGCACACACCGCGAATCCCGATCCGTGAGCCGAAATCAGGTCGCGCTAGGCGCCTGCGCTTTCGATCCGGCCATCGATGCGGACCTCGATCCCGACATCGCGACAGGGTCGTCGTCCTCCCACAGCAGCAGCTGTCGAACCGCCGGGCGTGGGCCGTAGGGCCGCAGCATGGTGCTGGCCGGGCGTGGCCGCACCCGTTGTGGCCACCAGAACCAGCGCCCGAGAAGCCTTGCGACAGAAGGCGTCATGAATGACCGCACGATAAGCGTGTCGAACAACAGGCCGAGCCCGATCGTCGTCCCGATCTGGCCGAGCACCTGAAAACCGCTGAACACGAACGCACACATGGTGACGGCGAAGACGATGCCCGCCGAGGTGACCACCGAGCCGGAGCCGGCCATGGCCCGGATGATGCCGGTATTCAGGCCCGCATGGATCTCTTCCTTGAACCGCGAGATCAACAGCAGGTTGTAGTCCGATCCCACCGCCAGCAGCAGGATCACCGCCAGCGCCAGCACGACCCAATACAGCTCGATGCCGAAGATGTACTGCCACACCAAGACCGAGAGTCCGAAGGACGCCCCCAGCGATAGCGCGACGGTGCCCACGATCACCAGCGCGGCGATCAGGCTGCGCGTGATGATCATCATGATGAGCAGGATGAGGCTCAGCGCGGCGAACGCCACGATCATCAGGTCGTATTTGGCGCCGTCCTGGATGTCCTTATAGGTCGAGGAGGTGCCACCGAGATAGACGTGCGCGTCGGCCATCGGCGTGCCCTTCAGGGCCTCATGTGCCGCCTTGGCCATCGGGTCGATGTGCGAAATGCCTTCCGGCGTAGCCGGATCGCCCTCGTGGGTGACGATCATCCGGACGGCCTTGCCGTCCGGGGACAGGAACAGTTTCAGCCCACGCTTGAAGTCGGGGTTGTTGAACACCTCGGGCGGCAGGTAGAAGGTGTCGTCGTTCTTGGCCGCGTCGAAGGCGCGCCCGAGCGCCGTCGCGTTGTCGATCGCGGCCGCGGTCTGCGCGTAGATCCCGGACAGCGTGGCGTAATTCGCAAGAGTCAGATCGCGATTGGTCTGCTGGCTCGCTATCTGCGGCGGTATCAGCGCCGTCAGTTTCGGCTGCAGCGCGTCGAGCTTGTCGAGGGAGGCCGTGAGGTTTTCGAACTTTTCGGTGAGCTGGTCAATGCCGTCGAGCGCGTCGAACAGCGACCGGAACGCGAAGCAGACGGGAATGTCGTAACAATGCTTCTCCCAATAGAAGTAGCTGCGCACCGGGCGGAAGAAGTCGTCGAAGTTCGCGATCTTGTCGCGCAGGTCCCGGATGGTGACGAGCGTGTCGCGGAAACTTTCGGTCTCCTCGTGGGTGGTGCCGGCGAGTTGTTGTTGCAAGGCGTACTGCTGCTTGAGGATGTCGATGGTCTTGCTCAGCTCGTTTGCCTGCTTGAGCGCGTCGTTGGCCCGATCCTGTTGATAGGTCAGGTTTTGCTGTTGCGCCGCACTGGAATTGCTGACCACGAAGGCGAGTGAGCTGTGGACGAGCGGGGTCCCCAGCGGCCGGGTGATGGTCTGCACCTGCGCCACACCCGGAACGTGGAACACCGCCTTGGCCACCTTGTCCAGCACGAGCATGCTCTCCGGGTTGCGCATGTCGTGATCGGTTTCGACCATCAACAATTCGGGCTCCAAACGGGCCCGCGAGAAGTGCTTCTCGGCGGCCGTGTACCCGATGTTGGCCGGCGCGCTGGCCGGCATGTACGGGCGGGTGTCGTAACTGGTCTTGTAGCCGGGCAGGGCGAGCAGGCCCACCAGGGCCAGCGCGCACGCCGCCGCGAGCACCGCTCCGGGCCAGCGGACGATGGCGGTGCCGATGCGCCGCCAGCCGCGGGTTCGGATCGCCCGTTTGGGGTCGAAGATGCCGACCATGGCGCCCAGGGTGAGGATCGCCGGCCCCAGGGTGAGCGCGGCGAACAGCGCGACGAGGATACCCAATGCGGCTGGGATACCCAGGCTTTGGAAGTAGGGCAACCGGGTGAAGCTCAGGCAGGCCACCGCGCCCGCGACGGTGAGCCCCGAACCCAACACGATGTGTGTCGTGCCGTGATACATGGTGTAGAAGGCTTTTTCGCGATCCTCGCCGGCGCCGCGCGCCTCCTGGTAGCGGCCGACGAAAAATATCGCGTAGTCGGTGCCGGCCGCGATCACCAGCAGCGTGAGCAGATTCGTGGCATACGTCGACAGCCCGATCACGCCGGCATTACCCAGGAACGCGACAAGGCCTCGGGCGGCGGACATTTCGATGAGCACGGTGGCGAGCACCAGCAGCGTGGTGAGCACCGAGCGGTAGACGAAGAACAGCATCAGCGCGATCACCCCGATGGTGATCCCGGTGACCTTCGCGGTGCCCTTACTGCCGACGTCGAACTGATCGGAGATCAGCGGCGCCGCACCGGTCACATAGGTCTTGACCCCCGGCGGCGGTTTCATGCGCTCGATGATGTCGCGCAGCGCCCCGACACCCTCGTTGGCCAAGGCCGAGCCCTGATTGCCGGCGAGGTTCACCTGAACATAGGCGGCCTTGCCGTCGCTGCTCTGCGATCCGGCCGCCGTCAACGTGTCGCCCCAGTAATCCTGGACGTGCTGGACGTGTTTGCGGTCCTGCTCGATCCTGCGGACCATCTCGTCGTAGAACCGGTGGGCTTCGGCGCCCAGCGGTTTGTCGCCTTCCAGCACGATCATCGCCGAGCTGTCGGTGTTGAACTCTCCGAACTTCTCGCCGATGCGCTTGATCGCCTTGAGCGACGGGGCATCTGGGGAGTTCAGCGCCACGTTGTGAGTCTTGCCCACGTCTTCTAGCTGCGGGACGGCGATGTTGGTGATGGCGGCCAGCGCCACCCAGAACAACAGGATCGGCAGCGCGAGCCGGCGGATGGTGCGCGGCACGAAGGGCCGCGACTGCTCATGGTTTGTCATCCAGATTTGTCCAGACAGAAGGTGTAGGCGTCGACTTTGTGGACGGTGCGTTGGTCTTTCACTTCGCCGTTGACGGTGATGCGGCAGCCCAGGGTGTCGCCGTTGCCCTGCGCGACGACGTTGCCGATCACCGCGGGCTCGGTGCTGGTGATGGTGAACGACCACGGCAAGGGCGCGTCCTTGACTTGCTGGGGCTGGGCGTTGACGTCAAGGTAGTTGATGGTGGCGGTCGCCCCCGGGTCGCCGAACACCTCGAGCACGACCCGCTTGGGGTTGAACGGGACGATCTCGGCCGCCAGCCCGCTGTTGGCCGCCGTGTTGTCGTGCGAGCCGAAGATGCCGTGCAGGCGATAGATCCCGAATCCCGCGAGCGCCACGACCAGCACCGCGACGAGCACCATCCATCCCCGCCTCACCAGGGACGCAATCGAAAAGCCTTTCACCCGTTAGCCTTTCGAAGATCGGGCGATAAGATCACGCTCAAGCCAACTGCGGCTGCCAACCTCGTGAGCGTGATCGACAGCTATGACAGTACGGTACGGGACCGTACTGTACAAGAGACGCGCGCGTACATATTTCCCACGGGCGGGCGCGGGCATGCGGCGCCGTTACCCGGCGGGCTTGGTCAGGCCGGGGATGAGAAACCCGTCGACAAACGCCTGCACGGTGTCACGGGTGGGCGGGCGACCGGGAATGATCGACCGGAAGATGAGGTAGCCGGGCAACAGGTCCCAGAGTTCGTCGGTGATGACGTCCTGGGTGATCTCGCCCCGGGCGACGGCCTGACGCAGCACGTGCTGGATCGTTGCCTTGCGCTGGTCGAGGAATTGATGCTGCAGGGCGTCATTGAGCGCGGGGTGCCGCGACACCTCGACCATCACCGCGCGGATGGTGCCGGCGTGCTGTCCGCACTCCAGGCTGATCGTCTCCCCCAGGCTCAGCAGATCACCGCGCAGCGAGCCGGTGTTCGGCGGGACGGCCACCTTGCGGACGCCTTCGATGAAGGCCGCCAGCACCAGCTCGGCCTTGGACGGCCAGCGCCGATAGACCGTGGCCTTGCTGGCCCGCGCGGCGTTGGCCACCGCGTCCACCGTCAGCTGGTCATAGCCGTGTTCCTGCAGTAGCGCCAGGGTCACGGCCAGGATTTCGGCCTCGCGCGGCGACCACGGCGATGCGTGCTCGCACCGATCGGCCGTCTGGGTCATAGAGCCCACGATAGAGCCGCTCGGGCGATGCGGACCAATTTCCGCCAGTCCGGCCCGACGGATGTCGCGTCAGCGCGAGGGCAGCAGCGCGCGTTCGATGTCGGTGAGCAGGTCGTCGGTGTCCTCGATACCCAGTGAGATGCGCGCGAATCCGTCGGGGACCGGGTCACCCCAGCGCGCCCTGCGGTCCACCGAGGTGTGCAGGCCACCGAAACTGGTGGAGGCGACCAGCAGTTCGCTGCGGTCCACCAGCGCGTGCACCGCGGCCGCATCGGCCAATTCGACCGAGACCAGCGCCCCGAATCGGCGCATCTGGGCCATGGCCACTTGGTGCGCCGGGTCGTCGACCAAGCCCGGATAGCGCACCGCCCGCACGGCCGGGTGACGGGCCAGCATGGTCGCCACCGCCCGGGCGTTCTGGCATTGGCGTTCGAAGCGCAATCCCGCAGTTCCCATGCTGCGCAACAGAAGCCACGCCTCGAACCCGCCCAGGATCGCACCCGCGGACTGCCGGTGGCGCCGCACCGCGGCGAGCAGCTCGGGCTGATCGGTGGCGACGTATCCGGCCAACAGGTCGCTGTGACCCGACAGGGCCTTGGTGGCGCTGGCCACCACTGCGTCGGCGCCCAGCGACAGCGGCTGCTGCCCCAGGGGCGTGGCGACGGTGTTGTCGACGATTAACCGGGCGCCGCGCCCCCGGCAGATGGTGGCCAGCCGGTGCAGATCAACGACGTCCAACGCCGGATTGGTGGGGGTCTCGGCCAGCACCACGTCGGCCCCCGCGGCGGCGTCATAGATCTGCGCACTCGACGCCTCGATGACGCTCACGCCCACCGGCGCCAGGTCCTCGCGGGCATAGCGGCGAACTTCGTAGTAACCGTCGGCGGGTATCACCACCGTCGATCCGGGCGTCGCCAGGGTCCGCAGCACCGCGGCGATGGCCGCCATGCCCGAGCCGAACACCAGCGCACCGGCCGCCCCCTCCAGCTCGGCGAGTGCGCATTCCAGTTGCCGCCAAGTCGGATTGGAGTCGCGGCCGTAGTTGTCCACCGCACCGGACTCGTCACCGGACAGGTGGTAGGTGGAAGCCAGCACCGGCTGCGGGGCCACCGGCTGACCCGGAATCGCTTGAAAATCAACGGCTTTGAGGCTGCGCGTGGAATCACCGTACCGATTGCTCATCGGCTCAGTCCGCGGGGGTCTCGGTCGGACCCTCGGCGAGCAATGTCCGGAAGCCGTCCTCGTCGAGGACGGGCACTCCCAGCTCGATCGCCTTGTCGTACTTGGAACCCGGCGAATCACCGGCCACGACGTAGTCGGTCTTCTTCGACACCGAGCCGGCGGCCTTTCCGCCGCGCGCCAGGATCGCCTCCTTGGCGTCGTCGCGGGAGAAGCCGGCCAGCGACCCGGTGACCACCACCGTCAGCCCCTCCAGCGTGCGCGGCACGCTGGTGTCGCGCTCGTCGGCCATCCGCACGCCGGCGGCGCGCCACTTCTCGACGATCGCGCGGTGCCAGTCGACGGTGAACCACTCGGTGAGCGCCGCCGCGATCGTCGGCCCGACGCCCTCCACCGCGGCCAGCCGTTCCGTCGATGCCGACATGATCGCGTCCAGGTCGCCGAACTCGGTCGCCAGGGCGCGCGCGGCCGTCGGGCCGACATGCCGGATCGACAACGCCACCAGCACCCGCCACAGCGTCACCTTCTTGGCCTTGTCCAGGTTGTCCAACAGGCGCCTGCCGTTCGCGGACAGGGAACCGGCCTTGGTCCGGAACAGCTCGGTGCGCAGCAGGTCGTCCTCGCTGAGCGTGAACAGGTCGCCCTCGTCGGCGATCACGCCGGCTTTCAGCAACGCGATGGCGGCCTCGTAACCGAGCCCCTCGATGTCGAATGCACCGCGGCCGGCGACGTGAAAGACCCGCTCGCGCAACTGCGCCGGACAGGACCGGGCGTTGGGGCAACGGATGTCGGCATCGCCCTCCTTGGCCGGCGCCAGCGGGGTGCCGCACTCGGGACACGCGGTGGGCATCTCGAATTCGCGTTCGGAGCCGTCGCGCAGGTCCACGACGGGGCCGAGCACCTCCGGGATCACGTCACCGGCCTTGCGGATCATCACCGTGTCGCCGATCAGCACACCCTTGCGCTTGACCTCGGCGGCGTTGTGCAGGGTGGCCAGCCCCACCGTCGACCCGGCCACCTTCACCGGCGTCATGAATGCGAACGGCGTGACGCGTCCGGTGCGCCCGACGTTGACGCGGATGTCGAGCAGCTTGGTCTGCGCCTCCTGCGGCGGGTACTTGTAGGCGACGGCCCACCGCGGCGCGCGCGAGGTGGTTCCCAGCCGGCGCTGCAGGGCGACGTCGTCGACTTTGACGACCACGCCGTCGATTTCGTGCTCGAGGTCGTAGCGGTGTTCACCCCAGTAGGCGATCCGCTCCTCGACGGCGGCCAGGCCGCGCACCCGCGCGGTCTGTGCGGCCACCGGCAGCCCCCAGGCGCTCAGCGCGGCGTAGGCCTCGTGCTGGCTCTTGGGCGCGAACCCCTCGGTGCGGCCAACGCCGTGACAGATCATCCGCAGCTTGCGCCGGGCGGTGACGGCCGGGTTCTTCTGGCGCAGCGACCCGGCCGCGCTGTTGCGCGGGTTGGCGAACGGCGCCTTGCCGTCCTCGACCAGGCTGGCGTTGAGCGCCTCGAAATCGGCGAGCAGAAAGAACACCTCGCCGCGCACCTCGAGCAGGGCGGGGACCGGGAAGTCCGCGCCGGCCGACAGCCGCTCCGGGACGTCGTCGATGGTGCGCGCGTTGAGCGTCACGTCCTCGCCGACCCGGCCGTCGCCCCGGGTGGCGGCGCGCTCCAACCGGCCGTCGCGATACACCAGCGACAAGGCCACCCCGTCGATCTTGAGTTCGCACAGGTAATGCGGTTGTTTGCCGACCTCGTTCTCGACGCGGTTGCTCCAGGCCACCAGCTCGTCGCGATCGAAGACGTCGTCGAGGCTCAGCATCCGCTCCAGGTGCGCCGCCTCGGCGAACTCGGTGGCGAACCCCGCGCCGCCGACCAGCTGGGTCGGCGAATCGGCCACCCGAAGCTCGGGATGCCGCTCCTCCAGCGCCAAAAGTTCGTTGAACATCGCGTCGAAGTCCGCGTCCGAGATGATCGGGGCGTCCTTGATGTAGTAGCGGAACTGGTGTTCGCGGACCGTTTCGGCCAGGTCCTGCCACTGCCGGCGCACCTCGGGCGATACCGAATCAGCTTCTGCTGAGCTCACCTTGGCAGGCTATCCGAGGACACCGACGCAAAACCCGGCGCGCTCAGTCCTGGACGTAAGAGCGCAACCGATCCACGGCGGCATCCCACCGGCGGGACAGCTGGCTCAGGTAGTCGCTGGCCGACGCCAGCGGCTCGGTCCGCACCGTCCACACCCGCTCGCGGCCCCGCCGGCTGCTGGTCACCAGCCCGACGGACTCCAGCAGCTGCAGGTGCTTGCTGGCCGCCTGCCGGGTGACCGGTATGACGCTGGTGACCTGTGATGTCGAGCTCGGGCCGTGATCGCAGAGCCGCACGATGATGCGCAGCCGGTTGGGGTCACCGAGCGCGTCGAAGAGCGGCGCGTCGACGGCGACTTTCATACCCGGACGCCCTCGACGTACCGGCGCACCAGCGTGGTCTGGATCGCCCAGCCTTCGCCGTTGGCCTCCAAGGACGGGCCGCGACGTGCCGGTGGGATCGCCTCGAACCCGGACTCGGTGATGGTCAGCAGCACGCCGTCGGGCCGCTCAGCCAGGGTGAACTCGACGAGCGTGGTCGGCTCCTGGTCGTAGTCGATGTCGGGGTCGACGGCGAACGGATGCCAGCGGTAGGCGAACCGGCGCGGCGGCTCGACGGCGACGATCTGCCAGGTGCTGCGGACTCCGGTGTGCGGCTCCTGACGCCTGGCCACCTCGCCGTCGACGGTGGTGGGGGTGATCGCGGCGGTCACCGACGTTCCGGCCACGAACGGCCCGTCGAACCGCACCCCGAACCAGCGTCCGAACTCCTCGGCGTCGCTGATGGCCCGCCACACCCGGTCGAGCGGCGCGCGCAGCACGACCTGCTTCTCGATCTTCATGTGCAACCTCCTGGTTGCCTATGAGTGCACCACATCGCGGCCCAAAACGCAACCAATTGGTTGCCTATCCGATGGCGTCGGGGTCCTCGGCGAACATCTCGGCCGCCTTGCGGGCGAGCCCGATCGCGGCGCGGGCCCACTGCGGCGTGGCACCGGCCAGCCCGCAGGCGGGGGTGACGCCGATGCGGTCGCGCAGCGCCGGGCGGGCGAAGCCGAGGCGGTCGGTGACGGCGACCACCGCGGCGGCAACCTCCTCCGCCGCCGGGCGGCGTGGCGGGGGCTCGGCGCCGAGCACCCCCAACACGACGGTGCGGCCCGGCTCCACGAACTCGGCGATGCCGTCCAGGTCCGCGGCGGTCAGCGCACCCGCGTCCACCGACACGGCACGAAATGCGCTGCGTTGCAACAGTTCCCATGGGATACCCGGGGCGCAGCAGTGCAGCAGCACCTCGCCCCCGACCGTGTGGGCGCAGCTGTCGAGCAGGCCGGCGGCCAATTCCTCCTCGACGGGCGCCACCGGGCTCAGCGAGGTGACCCCACTCAGCCCCCCGCCCAGCGCTTTGGGCAGCGACGGCTCGTCGAACTGGACCACCACCTCCGCCTCGAGCCGGCGGGCCATCCCGGCCCGATGCGCGGCCACCCCCTCGGCCAGCGACGCGGCCAGGTCGCGCAGCGCCCCGGGGTCGGTGATCGCCCGGTGGCCGTTGGCCAGCTCGATTTCGGCGGCCAGCGTGATCGGGCCCGGCGCCTGCACCTTCACCACCCGGCCGTCGTTGCGCAGGCCGGCGGCCTCCCAGGCCTCCTCCAGCGCGTCCATGTCCTCGTCGAGCAGGCTGATCGCGCGGCGGGTGACCGCGCCGGGCCGGGCGGCAAGCCGGTAGCCGCGCGGCACCGTGTCGATGGCCACGTCGACCAGCAGCGCGCCGGCCCGGCCGAGCATGTCGGCACCGACGCCGCGGGCGGGCAACTCGACGATGTGCGCCAGCGCGCCCGCCAGTTCGCCCACCACGACTGCGGCGGCTTCCCGCGCGGCGAGGCCGGGCCACGATCCGACACCGCTGGCGGTGGCGAAGGGATGGGCGAAAACACTCACCCGGCAACCGTATTCGACGTCGCAGCACCCCCCGGTCGGCAGGGGTCTGTGTGCGCGCTGGCCGCGCGGGTAGGTTCAACGCAAAAGGGGTGCGTAAAGGTGTCGCAGAAGGCGAAATCAGCGTGGCTGCCGCTGTTGTGCGCGGCGGTGGCGCTGGTGGCGTCGTGCACCCGGGTGGTGGACGGCGCGGCCCTGGCGGGTTCCGGCGCCAACCGCAGAGTGGTGCAGGGCGTCGACGTCGACGCGATCCTGCTGGACCAGTCCCGGATGCGCGCGATCACCGGCGCCGGTGAGCATCTGACCATCATCCCCTCGATGGACGGCACCAGCCCGGTGGACATCGACGCGCTCGCCGAGACCGCGCCGCGCGAGTGCCGGTTCATCTACGCCGAGACGGCGACGTTCGGCCGCGACCTGGAGGCATTCCACAAGACGACCTTTCAGGACCCGCCCGACGGCGCGCTGATCTCCGAAGGCGCCGCGGCCTACCGCGATGCCGACGCCGCCCGGCGCGCCTTCGGCGCCCTGGTGGGCACCGTCGGCGACTGCGCGAACGGCTCGAGCGGGCAGCTCTACGTCGGCGACTGGAACGCCGATGCCACCACGCTGCACCTGCGGCCGGGCGGATGCGGCCGCGACTACCGGATCCTGTCGGTGGCCATGCTGGAGGTCACCTTCTGCGGCTTCGCGCAGTCGGTGTCCGACATCGTGATGACGAATATCTCGGCGAACATGCCGCGGTGATCAGCGTGCGGTGCCGGCGATGGTGGCGCTGCCGAGCACCTCGTCGCCGTCGGGGTCGCGGCGATAGAGCACCAGCGTCTGGCCCCGCGCCACGCCGCGCATCGGGGCGCGCAGTCGCACCACCAGCTCGCCGTTGACCAGTTCGGCTATCGCGTCGGCGGCTTCACCGTGCGCGCGCACCTGAACCGCGCACTCCAGCGGGCCCGACGGCGCGACGCCCGAGGTGAAAACCGGTGCCCGCCCGACCATTTCGTGTATCTCGAGGTCGGCGGCCTCCCCCACCCGCACCGTGGCCGTCTCGGCGTCGATCGCTGTCACGTAGCGCGGGCGGCCGTCGGGTCCCGGTCCGGCGATGCCGAGTCCCTTGCGCTGCCCGATGGTGAAACCGTGCACGCCGTCGTGCTCGGCGAGCACCGTGCCGTCCGCATTGACCACCGCGCCGCGGCGCACCCCGATGCGCTCGCCCAGGAACGCGCGGGTGTTGCCCGAGGGGATGAAGCAGATGTCGTGGCTGTCCGGCTTGTCGGCGACGGTCAGGCCGCGCCGGGCGGCTTCGGCCCGGATCTGCGGCTTGGGGGTGTCCCCGATCGGGAACACCGCGTGCCGCAGCTGCTCGGCGCTCAGGACGGCCAGCACGTAGGACTGGTCTTTGTCGTGATCGACGGCGCGGCGCAGCCGGCCGTCGGCGAGCCGGGCGTAATGGCCGGTGGCCACCGTATCGAAGCCCAGCGCAACGGCTTTCGCGGACAGCGCCGAGAACTTGATCTTCTGATTGCACACCACACACGGGTTGGGCGTTTCGCCGCGCGCGTAAGACGCGACGAATTCGTCGATGACGTCCGCGGCGAACCTCTCCGCGAAATCCCATACGTAGAACGGAATTCCGAGCACGTCGGCGACGCGGCGCGCATCGGAGGCGTCCTCCTTCGAGCAGCACCCCCGCGAGCCGGTGCGCAGCGTGCCGGGCGCGCTGGACAGCGCCAGGTGCACGCCGACCACGTCGTGTCCGGCGTCGACCATCCGGGCGGCGGCGACCGACGAGTCGACGCCGCCGCTCATGGCGGCAAGCACTTTCACTTAGGACGCCCCCGCGGCGGCCAGCGCGGCCCGTCGGGCGCGGTCCACCGCGCCCGGCAGCACGCGCAGCACGGCGTCGACGTCGGCGTCGGAACTGGTGTGCCCCAACGAGAGTCGCAATGATCCACGCGCGGTGGCCGCGTCGGCGCCCATCGCGATCAGCACGTGCGAGGGCTGCGCGACGCCCGCGGTGCACGCCGATCCGGTCGAACACTCGATCCCGTTGGCGTCCAGGAGCATCAACAGCGCATCGCCCTCGCAGCCGCGGAAGGTGAAGTGTGCGTTGCCGGGCAGCCGCAGCGGGTCGCGGGCCCCGTTGAGGGTGACGTCCTCGATGCCGCCCAGCACGCCGTCGACCAGCCGGTCGCGCAACGCCCGCAGCCGGGCGCTGTTGGTCTCGAGCCCGTCGACCGAGATCCGGGCCGCCGCGGCCATTCCGACCGCACCGGCGACATCGGCGGTGCCCGAACGGATGTCGCGCTCCTGCCCGCCCCCGTGCGCCAGCGGCACGCAGGCCACGTCGCGGCGCAGCAGCAGCGCACCCACGGCCGGCGGGCCGCCGAACTTGTGCGCGGTCACGCTCATCGCCGACAGCCCACTGGCGGCGAAGTCGACCGGTAGCTGCCCCACCGCCTGGACGGCGTCGCTGTGCATCGGCACGCCGAATTCGGCTGCGACGGCGGCGAGTTCGGCCGCCGGCAGCACGGTGCCGACCTCGTTGTTGGCCCACATCACCGAGACCAGCGCGACGTCGTCGTGGCGCGTGAGCACGTCGCGCAGCGCCGCGGCCGACACCGACCCGTCGGGGGCGGTCGGCAGCCAGGTGACCTCGGCGCCCTCGTGCTCGACGAGCCAATTGACCGAGTCCAGCACGGCGTGGTGTTCCACCTCACTGGTGACGATGCGCCGGCGGCGCGGATCGGCTCCTCGTCGGGCCCAGTAGATGCCCTTGACCGCCAGGTTGTCGCTCTCGGTGCCGCCGGCGGTGAAGATGACCTCCGAGGGGCGCGCGCCCAGCCGGTCGGCGATCAGCTCGCGGGACTCCTCGATGCGGCGCCGCGCCGCCCGGCCGCTGGTGTGCAGCGAGGACGCGTTGCCGACCGTGCCGAGCACAGCCGTCATCGCCTCGACGGCGGCGGGGTGCATCGGGGTGGTGGCGGCGTGATCGAGGTAGACCATGACGCGAACCACGATACCGGCCCGCCCGTTTGCTCAGGCCACCAGCACGTGCCCGTGACCAGCGCGCCGGATGGTTTCGCCGCCCACCGCGGACTGGCAGCGGTGGGCCAGGGCGCGCCGGTCGGTCCCCGGGAGCTGCAGGGACTCGACGCGCACCCGCGCCAGCGTGCGCGGCACGACGAGCAGCCGCCGAATGGAGCTCAGCAGGGTCTCGTCGCCGACGAAGGCCGGCACCGTCGAGGGGCTGCCGTCGACGTGGTGATAGGTCAGCCGCACGGGCTGCACCGGGCGGCCGGCATCGATCGCGGCCTGGAACATCGCCGGGTAGAAGGCGCCGCGGCCTTGATGCGATTGTCCGGCTTCTTTTCCGGCCGTGTCCCGACCGGCATCGTCGCCGGACACTCCGCACCAGGTGGTGCCCTCCGGGAAGGCCACCACCGTCTGACCGGCGCGCAGCCGGCGGGCGACGGCGTCGACCACGCCGGGCAGCCGCCGCAGACTGGACCGCTCGATGGGGATGATCTTCAGGATGCGGGCCACCACCCCGGTCGCGCGGCCGGTGAACATGTCGGCGCGCGCGACGAACGACCCGGGCAGCACCGAGCCGATGGCGAAGACGTCGAGCCACGACATGTGCGGGCTCACCACCAGCACCCCGCGCAGGTTGCGAATCGGGTTGCCCGTCACGGTGATTCGCACCCCCAGGCAGCGCAGCACCGCGCGGCAATAGATGCGCTGCGCGCGGGTGCGGCCCGGCAGCGGCACCGCCAGCAGCGGCAGCCCCGGCGCCAGCAGCAGCGCCAGCGTGAGGCGAAGGGCGATCCGCAGCGTCACCCGCAGCCGTCGCGGCGTCGCCACGTCGCCCACGCCCACGCAGCCCGCATCGCACGAGGCGCGCGGCAGCCAGGAGTGTCCGGTGCCCGCCGGGGCGTTCATCGCCGGCCGCCCGCCATTTCCGATGCCGCCGACACCGACCGGAGGCGTTTGAGATATCGGGTGTCGGCGTGCGCCTTGTCCAGCAGGACGCAGAAATCGCCGACGCCGAAGTCGGGGTCGTGCGCGGGTTCGCCGCACACCTGGGCGCCCAGCCGCAGGTATCCGCGCATCAGCGCCGGAACCGACGGCCGCGCCGGCGGCGCGATGTCGTCGATCGCCGTCCCGTTGACCACCACCGGCCGGTGCGGGTACACCCGGTGTTCCGGCGGTGCCGCGTGCCGGTCGAGGATGAAGTCGCGGACGCCGCGCAGCCGGCTGCCCGGCGCCGGGCCGTCGTCTTCATCGCCGATGGGCACCGACACGCATCCGGTCACGTGGTCGTAGCCGTAGCGGTCCAGGTAGGCCAGGATGCCCGCCCACATCAACAGCACGACGCCGCCGTTGCGATGCCCATCGCGCACCACGGCGCGTCCCATCTCCACCAGGGACGGCCGCAGCGGGTCCAGGGCGCGGATGTCGAACTCGGTGGCGGTGTAGAGGCCCCCGGCCGCGATGGCGCCGGCCGGCGCCAGCATGCGGTAGCAGCCGACCAGCTCGCCGGTGTCGTCGTCGCGCACCAACAGGTGGTCGCAGAACTCGTCGAACCGGTCGAGATCCCGCCCGTCCTGGCCGGCCGCCGGCAGTGCGAAGCCGGGGGTGCTGGTGAACACGTCGTACCGGAGCCGCTGCGCCGCCTCGATCATGGCGGGGTCGGTGGACAGCAACAGGGAGTAGCGCGGTGTGGCCGCCGCGCCGGTGGGCTTTTCGCTGGGTATGAGGACTGAAGCGATGCTCATGAAGCCCAACGTGGCGTAGTCGATGAGCTAGTCGGCATCGCCGCTGTGACGTGTCGGTGCACGTGAGATGACGAAATGCCGCGGTTGAGCACCGAGTGTTGCGGGTAGAGCGTGCAAGATGACGATCCACTCGGGGATTCAGGCTCCGTCGTGAAGCACACCGCGGCCGCGGTATGAGCCCGGACACGCGCCGTTGGTGCTTCGCCGATCAGCTGGGCCCCCACTTCCTGGACCACCGCGACCAGCCGGTGTTGCTCATCGAGTCCCGCGCGGTGTTCGGGCGCCGCCGCTTTCACCGCCGCAAGGCCCACCTTGTGCTCTCCGCGCTGCGCCACCGCGCGGCCGAACTGGGCGATCAGGCGCTGTTCCTGCGGACCCGCACGTACGGCGAGGCGTTGGAGCGGGTGCGCGAGCCGATCAGCGTGTGCCAACCCACCACCTGGGCCGCCGACGGGTTCGTCCGGTCGCGGCCGGCGATCGAGGTGTTGCCCGCGCGCGGATTCTGCACCGACCGCGCGGATTTCGACGAGTGGGCCAAGCGGCAGCGGACGCTGCTGCTGGAGAACTTCTACCGCGACGCCCGGCGCCGGTTCGAGCTGTTGATGGACGGGGAACAACCGGTGGGCGGGCGGTGGAACTTCGACGCCGACAACCGAGAGCCGGCTCCGAAAGGCGCCGAGACGCTGGGCGTGCCCGCGCCGTGGCGACCCGACGAGGACGAGATCGACGAGCAGGTGCGCGCGGACCTGGACCGCTGGGAGCGCGACGGCGACGCCGCCTTCGTCGGTCGCGACGGGCCGCGCGAATTCCCCGTCACCGCAACCGAAGCGCAGACCGCGCTGGCAGTGTTTGTGCGGGATCGGTTGCCGCACTTCGGCCCTCACGAGGACGCCATGCTCTCCGGTGACCGTTGCATGGCGCACAGCCTGCTGTCGGCTCCGATGAACCTCGGGCTGCTCGACCCGCTGGACTGCGCGTACGCGGCCGAGGACGCCTACCGCGCGGGCAACGCCCCGCTGGCCAGTGTCGAGGGTTACATCCGCCAACTGATCGGGTGGCGGGACTACATCTGGCACGTCTACTGGTATTTCGGGCCCGATTACCGGCGCCACAACGCGCTCCAGGCGCACGCGGGACTGCCGGAGTGGTTCGCCGAGCTCGATGCCGACGCCGTCGAGGCCCGCTGCCTGCGCGACGTGCTGGCGCAGGTCCGCGACCACGGCTGGGCGCACCACATCCCGCGGCTGATGGTGCTGTCCAATTACGCGTTGCAGCGCGGCTGGGATCCCGCCGCGGTCACCGACTGGTTCCACCGGTGTTTCGTCGATGGCTACGACTGGGTGATGGTCGCCAATGTCGTGGGCATGTCGCAGCACGCCGACGGCGGGCTGATGGCGACGAAGCCCTACGCCGCGGGCGGCGCGTACATCAACCGCATGAGCGACTACTGCGGGCACTGCGTGTATCGCCCGGCCGAGCGGGTTGGCGAGCGCGCCTGCCCCTTCACTGCCGGCTACTGGATGTTTCTGCAGCGCAACAAGAACTATCTGGGGGGAAACACGCGCATGTCCCAACCGTTGGCAGGCCTGCGAAGGCTCACCGATCTCGATGACGTCATCGAACAGCAGCGTCGGCTTGGGCAGGCCGCGCCATGATCCTCACCGCGGATCGGCAGATCGCGGCGTCGCCGGCCGCGGTGTGGGAGCTGCTGGTCGATCTGGACGCGTGGCCCAAGTGGGGGCCGACGATCCGTGGCGCGCGGCTCGATGAGCCACACACCGAGCTGGGCCTGCACGCGACGGGCATGGTCCAGACGTCGCTGCTGGTCTCTGCGCCGTTCGAGGTGACCGAGTTCGATCCAGGCCGATCCTGGGCGTGGAAGGTGGCCGGTGTCCCGGCGACCCGGCATCGGGTGGACCCGGTGGGCGACGGCGCGCGGGTGAGCATGTCGGTGCCGTGGTGGGCGGCGCCCTACCTGACGGTGTGCTCCATCGCCGTGCGCCGCATCGACGCGATGCTGACCGGCGCCTAGCCGCGTCGGGGCCGCCCCGGGAACCGATGTGTGACTTCGCAATCCGCTAGCGCCGGTGCTGGCGGTTTCGGGAAGGGGTCAATGGTCCGCACGCGGCGTCAATTCGCCCCCCGACGCAACAGCCCCCGGCACCGCGGTGCCGGGGGCTTTGCAACCGAGAAACTCAGCCCTTGCGGGTCTTGATCGCCTCGGTGAGCTGCGGAGCCACCTTGAACAGGTCGCCCACCACGCCGTAGTCGGCGATCTCGAAGATGGGCGCCTCTTCGTCCTTGTTGACCGCGATGATCGTCTTGGACGTCTGCATGCCCGCCCGGTGCTGGATGGCACCGGAGATGCCCAGCGCGATGTACAGCTGCGGCGAGACCGTCTTACCGGTCTGGCCCACCTGGAACTGGCCCGGGTAGTAGCCGGAGTCGACGGCGGCGCGCGAGGCGCCGACGGCCGCGCCCAGCGAGTCGGCCAGCTCCTCGACGACGCTGAAGTTCTCCGCGCTGCCGACGCCGCGACCCCCGGAGACGACGATGGTGGCCTCGGTCAGTTCCGGACGGTCGCCGGCGACCGCGGGCTCGCGGGCGGTGACCTTGGTGGCGTTCTCGGCGGGGGCCGGCACCTCGACGGTGACCTCTTCGCCGGCGCCGGCCTGCGGCTCGGCGTCGATCGCGCCGGCGCGCACGGTGATCACCGGGGTGTCGCCGTTGGCCTGCGCCTCCACGGTGTACGCGCCACCAAAGATGGAGTAGGTCGCCTTGTTGCCTTCCTTGACGTCGACGACGTCGACCAGCAGGCCGGAGCCGATGCGGGCCGCGAGCCGGCCGGCGATCTCCTTGCCGTCGGCGTTGGCCGACAGGATCACCGCGGCGGGCGAGTTGGACTCGGCAAGCGAGGCCAGCACGTCGACCACCGGGGTGATCAGGTACTTGTCGACGTCCTCGGACTCGGCGACGTAGATCTTAGCGGCGCCGGCCTCCTTGAGACCGTCGACCAGAGGCGCGGCGGTGCCGGGGGCGCCGACCACGACGGCGGCGGGCTCGCCCAGCGCGCGGGCGGCCGTGATCAGTTCGGAGGTGACCTTCTTCAGCGCACCTTCTGTGTGCTCGACGAGCACCAGTACTTCAGCCATAGGTTATTTCGCTCTTTCGTGTGTCCGGAGGTGTCTGGTGCTAGATGATCTTCTGGGCGACCAGGTACTTGGCGATGTCGTTGCCGCCCTCGCCCTCGTCGGTGACCTTCTCGCCCGCGGTCTTGGGCGGCTTGGGTGTCGACGACAGCACGGTCGACCCGGCGTTCTCCAGCCCGACCTCGTCGGGCTCGACCCCGATCTCGGCCAGGGTCAGCACCGTGACCTCTTTCTTCTTGGCGGCCATGATGCCCTTGAAGGACGGGAAGCGCGGCTCGTTGATCTTCTCGGTAACACTGACCACCGCGGGCAGCGTGGCCTCGAGGGTGAACACGCCCTCGTCGGTCTCCCGCTCGCCGGTGACCTTGTCGCCCTCGATGGAGAGCTTGCGCACGTGGGTGAGCTGGGGCAGGCCCAGGTACTCGGCGATGACGGCCGGCACCGCGCCGCCGGTCCCGTCGGTCGCCTCGTTGCCGGCGATGACCAGCTCGGTGCCCTCGATGGTGCCCAGCGCGCGCGCCAACGCCCATCCGGTCTGGACCACGTCGGAACCGTGCAGGCCGTCGTCCTTGAGGTGGACGGCCTTGTCGGCGCCCATCGACAGCGCCTTGCGGATGGCCTCGGTGGCGCGCTCGGGACCCGCGGTCAGCACGGTCACCGACCCCTCGCCGCCCTCGCGCTCGCGAATCTGCAGCGCCTCTTCGACCGCGCGCTCGTTGATCTCGTCCAGCACCGCGTCGGCGGCCTCACGGTCCAAGGTGAAATCGCCGTCAGAGAGCTTGCGCTCCGACCAGGTGTCCGGGACCTGCTTGATCAGGACCACGATGTTCGTCATGAGTGTGGTTCGTCCTCCTCGAAGGGGGCTCGCAGCAATCGACTACGAAACCTCGGTACGCGTTTTCGCAACGCACGGCCGTGTTACTACCCGGTAACTTTGTGCGGTATGCATTCACACCATAGCTGGTCGCTCAGGCCATATTGCCCGCTCCTCCCCCGTCCGCTGCCCCGGACGGGATCGTCGCCGGGCGGCACGTTCTTGCGGCCCGTCCGCCGCCTCACGAGCGGGGGCTCACGTCCCCGGTTCGCGAATCCGACACTTCGCGTTAGCCTGCCTATGCAATGAGCGCACCGGTCCCTGACGTCCCGCAGCACATCCCCGGCGACACCGCGTCGGTGGGTGACGCCGTGATGACGCTGACGGGCGAGCGCACCATCCCCGGTTTGGACATCGAGAACTACTGGTTTCGCCGCCACGAGGTCGTCTACCAGCGGCTCGCCGGGCGCTGCGTGGACGCCGACGTGCTCGAGGCCGGCTGCGGCGAGGGCTACGGCGCCGATCTGATCGCCGGCGTCGCGCGCCGCGTCATCGCCGTCGATTACGACGAGGCCGCGGTGGCCCATGTCCGCAGCCGCTACCCCCGGGTGGACGTCATGCAGGCGAACCTCGCGCAGCTGCCGCTGCCCGACTCGTCGGTCGACGTTGTGGTCAACTTCCAGGTGATCGAGCACCTGTGGGACCAAACACAGTTCGTCGTGGAGTGCGCCCGGGTGCTGCGGCCGTCCGGGCTGCTGATGATGTCGACCCCCAACCGGATCACCTTCTCCCCCGGCCGTGACACCCCGATCAACCCCTTCCACACCCGGGAACTCAACGCCGCCGAGCTCACCCAGCTGCTCGTCGACGGCGGGTTCCGCGAGGTCTCGATCAGCGGCCTGTTCCACGGCCCGCGGCTGCGGGAGATGGACGCCCGGCACGGCGGCTCGATCATCGACGCGCAGATCCAGCGGGCAATGGCCGCTGACCCGGGGGCCCCCTGGCCACCCCAACTGGCGGCCGACGTCGCCGCGGTCACCACCGCCGACTTCGACCTGATCGAGGCCGGCGAGGGTGCGCGCACCGGCCACCACATCGACGACAGCCTCGACCTGGTCGCGATCGCGGTAGCGCCGTGAGCACGGCGCAGAACCGGGTGCCCGGCCTCTTCACCCTGGTTTTGCACACCCACCTGCCCTGGCTGGCCCATCACGGCCGCTGGCCCGTCGGCGAGGAATGGCTGTACCAATCCTGGGCGGCGGCCTACCTGCCGCTGATGCGCGTGCTCGACACGTTGGCCGGCGAGGATCGCCGGAGCTTGATCACCCTCGGCGTCACTCCGGTGGTCAACGCGCAGCTCGACGACCCGTACTGCCTCGACGGCATGCACCACTGGCTGGCCAACTGGCGGCTGCGCGCCTTGGAAGCGACCGCAGTGGCCACCAGCGTGCGTAGCGCCCCCCGCTCGAAGTCGGA
Source organism: Mycobacterium sp. 1165196.3 (assembly GCF_001673415.1). Lineage (NCBI taxonomy): Bacteria > Bacillati > Actinomycetota > Actinomycetes > Mycobacteriales > Mycobacteriaceae > Mycobacterium > Mycobacterium sp. 1165196.3. The sequence continues at coordinate 19,753 of NZ_LZLU01000260.1, forward strand.
CGGCTACCCCTCCTGCACGCCGGAAGCCTTGCGCGCCTTGGGGATTCGCGAGTCCGCCGAGGCGCAGGGCGCGCTGGACGACTTCGCCACCCGGTGGCGGCACGGCGGCAGCCCGCTGCTGCGCGGCCTGCTCGACGCCGGCACGGTGGAGCTGCTCGGCGGTCCGCTGGCCCACCCGTTCCAGCCGCTGCTGGCGCCCCGGCTGCGCGAGTTCGCGCTGCGCGAGGGTCTGGCCGACGCGCAGGCGCGCCTGGCCCGGCGCCCGGGCGGCATCTGGGCGCCCGAGTGCGCCTACGCGCCCGGCCTGGAGCACGACTACGCGGCCGCGGGCGTCACCCACTTCATGGTCGACGGCCCGTCGCTGCACGGCGACACCGCGCTGGGCCGGCCCGTCGGCGACACCGACGTGGTGGCGTTCGGGCGCGACCTGCAGGTCAGCTACCGGGTGTGGTCACCGAAGTCCGGCTATCCGGGGCACGGCGCGTACCGCGATTTCCATACCTATGACCACCTCACCGGCCTCAAGCCCGCCCGGGTGACGGGCCGCAACGTGCCCTCGCAGGACAAGGCGCCCTACGACCCCGAGCGCGCCGACCACGCGGTCGACACGCACGTCGCCGACTTCGTCGAGGTGGTGCGCAACCGGTTGCTCTCCGAGTCCGAGCGCATTGGGCGACCCGCCCATGTGATCGCCGCCTTCGACACCGAGCTGTTCGGCCACTGGTGGTACGAGGGCCCGACCTGGCTGGAGCGGGTGCTGCGGGCCTTGCCCGAGGCGGGCGTTCGGGTGGGCACGCTGTCCGACGCCCTCGCCGACGGCTTCGTCGGAAACCCGGTCGCCCTGCCGCCCAGCTCGTGGGGATCGGGCAAGGACTGGCAGGTGTGGGCGGGCGAGCAGGTCGCCGATCTGGTGGCGCTCAACGGCGAAGTGGTCGACATGGCGCTGAGCACCGTCGACAAGGCGCTGTCCCAGACGGCGTCGCTGGACGGGCCGATCCCCCGTGACCACGTCGCCGATCAGATCCTGCGGGAAACGCTGCTCACCGTCTCCAGCGACTGGCCGTTCATGGTGAGCAAGGATTCGGCCGCCGACTACGCCCGCTACCGCGCCCATCTGCACGCGCACGCCACCCGCGAGATCGCCGACGCGCTGGCGTCCGGGCGGCGCGACACCGCGCAGCGGCTGGCGCAGGGATGGAACCGCGCCGACGGGCTGTTCGGCGCCCTCGACGCCCGCAGGCTGCCCCGATGAGGCGGGCGAGGTTGGTCTTGGCGTGAAGATCCTGATGGTGTCGTGGGAATACCCGCCGGTGGTGATCGGCGGGCTAGGCCGGCACGTGCATCACCTGTCGACCGCGCTGGCCGCCGCGGGTCACGACGTCGTCGTGCTGTCCCGGCGGCCCACCGGAACCGATCCCCGCAGCCATCCCTCGTCGGATCACATCAGCGAGGGCGTCCGGGTGATCGCGGCCGCCCAGGATCCGCACGAATTCAGCTTCGGCACCGACATGATGGCCTGGACACTGGCCATGGGCCACGCCATGATCCGCACCGGGCTACCGCTGACCACACCGGGCACCAACCGCGCCTGGCGGCCCGACGTCGTGCACGCCCACGACTGGCTGGTGGCCCACCCGGCGATCGCGCTCGCCCAATTCTACGATGCGCCAATGGTTTCCACGATTCACGCCACCGAAGCCGGCCGGCACTCCGGCTGGGTCAGCGGTGCGATCAGCCGTCAGGTGCACGCGGTCGAGTCGTGGCTGGTGCGCGAATCCGACTCGCTGATCACGTGTTCGGCGTCGATGGCCGACGAGATCACCGAACTCTTCGGCCCCGGTCTGGCCGAGATCACGGTGATCTGCAACGGCATCGAGACGGCGCGGTGGCCCTTCGCGGAACGCCGGCCACGCACCGGGCCGGCCGAACTGCTGTACCTGGGCCGGCTGGAATACGAGAAGGGTGTGCACGACGCCATCGCCGCGCTGCCGCGGATCAGGCGCAGTCACCCCGGCACCACCCTGACCATCGCCGGCGAGGGCACGCAGCAGGCCTGGCTCGTCGAGCAGGCCCGCAAACACCGGGTGCTCAAGGCAATCCGGTTCGTCGGGCACCTCGAACACGCCGAGCTGCTGGCCGTCCTGCATCGCGCCGATGTCGCGGTGCTGCCCAGTCACTACGAGCCGTTCGGGATCGTGGCCCTCGAGGCGGCCGCGGCCGGCACTCCCCTGGTGACGTCCGACATCGGCGGGCTGGGCGAGGCGGTGATCAACGGCCAGACCGGTGTCTCGTGCCCGCCGCGCGACGTGGCCCGGCTGGCCGCGGCGGTGCGCACCGTGCTCGACGACCCGCAGGCCGCGCAGCAGCGCGCCCGCGCCGCCCGCGAACGACTCACCTCCGATTTCGACTGGCGCACGGTGGCCGACAAGACGGCGCAGGTCTATCTGTCGGCCAAGCGGGGGGTGCGCGAGCCGCACGCGCGGCTGCCCATCGTCGAACACGCGTTGCCGAACCGCTGACGGCTACCGTCGAGGAATGGGGCTGGACTATTCGAGCGTCGTCGACGCTTCGATCACCGACGTATTCGACTGGCATTCCAGGCCGGGGGCGTTCGCCCGGCTCTCGCCGCCGTGGCAGCCGATGCGCCTGGTCACCGAGGCGGCCTCGCTCGCGGACGGACGCGCCACCCTGGCGCTGCCTGGCGGCCTGCGCTGGGTCGCCGTGCATCAGCCGGACGGCTACGACCCGCCGCGACGATTCGTCGACACCATCGGCGGCGACGGTCTGGCGACCCTGCCGGCGCGAATTGCCATGCGCTGGCGTCACATTCATGAATTCGAGGACCTCGGCGGCAATCGCACCAGGGTGATCGACCGGGTCGAGACGCCGGTGCCGGGGTCGCTGCTGCGGCCCATGTTCGACTACCGGCACCGGCAGCTCGCCGACGACTTGGCCGCGCACCGGTTGGCCGCCGAGAACGGGTTGCGGCCGACGACGATCGCGATCACCGGATCGTCGGGTCTGGTCGGTTCGGCGTTGACCGCCTTCCTGCGCACCGGCGGGCATCGGGTGGTCCGGCTGGTCCGGCGTGCCGCCCGCGGCGACGACGAGCGGCAATGGAATCCCGACGATCCCGACCCGCGGCTGTTCGAAGGTATCGACGTGGTGATCCATCTGGCGGGAGCCTCGATCGCCGGCCGGTTCACCGAGCAACATCGCAAAGCCATCCGGGACAGCAGGATTGAGCCGACCAGGAGGCTGGCCGAGCTGCTGGGTCGCGGCGAGCCCCGGCCGGGCGCCCTGATCTCGGCGTCGGCGATCGGCTACTACGGGTACGACCGCGGCGACGAAACCCTCACCGAGGACAGCGATCGCGGCGACGGGTTTCTGGCGGATGTGGTGTCCGACTGGGAGCAGGCGACCGCCCCCGCGCAACAGGCCGGGGTGCGGGTGGTGCAGGTGCGCACCGGCATCGTGCAATCGCCCGCCGGCGGCACGCTGAAGCTGATGCGCCCGCTGTTCGGAGCCGGGCTGGGTGGCCGGCTGGGCGACGGTCGCCAATGGCTGTCCTGGATCGGCATCGACGACCTGGTGGGCGTCTATCACCGCGCGCTCTGGGACGCCACGCTGTCGGGATCGGTGAATGCCGTTGCGCCACAACCGGTCCGCAACCGCGAGTACACCGCTACGCTGGCGTCGGTGTTGCACCGGCCGGCGGTGCTGCCGGTGCCGTCGCTGGGTCCGCGGCTACTGCTAGGCGAGCAGGGCGCCCGGGAACTGGCGACCGCGAGCCAGCGGGTGGCGCCGGCCAAGCTCGCCGCCGCCGGGCATCGCTTCCGCGATCCCGACCTCGACGGGGCGCTGCGTCACCTGTTGGGCCGCACCGGTTGACGACGCTCGTCACGGCACCCGCCGGACGGTGAGCGGCCCGGCGGATACATCGCGGGTGACCGCCTGGACGAACGACCGCGGATTCAATACGGGGCTGCGCGTGCCCGATTCGTTGCGGAAGCCGTCGATGACGTCGGCCAGGAGTTCGGCCGATCCCCATCGGGGGGACCAATCCAGCACCGTGCGGGCCCGCCGGGTGTCGATGAGAGGCACGGAGAACATCATGTCCAGCCACCCGCGGTCGATGGGTTGCAACCTCGTTCGCCACGACACGTCAGCCAGTACGCCCAGCACCGGCGCGGGAACGTGAATGGGCCAGGCGCGCAACGCCCGTGCGAGGTCGTCGCGGCGCACCGGCGGTTCGGCGGCAAGGTTGAACGGGCCCAGCGCGCACCGCTGCACCGCCCGCACACACGCGTCCGCGACGTCGTCCGCATGCACCATCGGAATGGTCAGGTTGCGGTCGAGCGGCAGCACGCGTAGCCACCGCACCCACCGTGGATCGACGTAGGCCGGCAGAATGTAGCGCCGCAGTCCCATCGCGGCGTCGCGTTGGCCGATGAACCCGGGCCGCATCCGGGTGATGCCGACGCCGTCGGGATTGCGGCGCTCATAGTCGTCGAGCATGCGTTCCACCGCCGATTTCGCGCGGCTGTAGGCGGACGACCTGATGCCCGCGGTCGACCACGATTCGTCGACCTTTTCCCCGTACCGTCCCGGCGCGTAGGTGCCCACCGACGACATGTGCACCAACTGCGGCACTTTGGCGTCGTGGGCGGCGCTCAGCACGGCGGAGCTCCCGTTGATGGCGACCGCGTCCAGATAGCGCGTGTTGCGGGTGGGCTGAAAACCCCACGCCAGGTGGATCACGCACTGCGCGCCGCGAAAGACGTCGAGCAACTCAGATTGCACGCCGGGTTCGGCGAGGTCGAGCTCATGCCATTGGACGGATGCATACACCCCGTCGGGCGGCGGTCGTCGACGGGTGACGCCGACGATGTCATAGTCGGCGCCGTCTTCGGCGAGCCGGCGCAGCAAGGCGGTGCCGACGTTGCCACTGGCCCCGGTGATCACGATCCGCTCGGACACCGGCTACCTCCTTCCAACGGGCGGCTACCCTTCGGCGTCTCTGCCGTCACGGCTGTGCTGATAGGCGCGGGCGCGCAGATCGGCCAGCCACCTGGGGTGCAGGCTCAGGCCGGGTGCGGTGTTCAGGACGGGGTCGAACGACACGTCGTGGTCGCGCTCGGGATCGATCGCGGTGGTCAGGGTCATCCGGGCCAAGGGCGTGAAATCGCCTCTGCCGCAGGCCTGGTCGAGCGCCACCTCGATGTTGCTGCGCTCGAGCTTGGCCCGGACGCTGTCCAGCGAGAGCCCGCCGCCGATCTCGCTCGAGGTCCTGGCCCGCAGCCACCAGTTGTTGTCCTGATAGTGCAGCGGCATCAGCGTGGTCAGCGTTTGACCGTTCCACGACGTGGCCGGGCGCAGCGCCACCGCGCGCGACAGTACGCCCGACCCCGAGGAGACCAGCAGGATGTCCCACGGCTTGTCCGACGGCTGCGCCGCGGGCACCCGGAAGGCCAGCCCGATGAAGTCGGGCAGCGCCCCTGGCGTACCGGTCGCCTTCGACACGCGCGCAACGATCTCCGACGACGCGATCGGCAGGCCCTGGCCCGCCGGGGCGACGCGCTCGATGAAGCCCTGCGCCAGCACGCCGATCGGGTGGAAGAAGCGCTTACCCCGGATCGCGGAGCCCCACTGGAACGGCAACGCCGCGAGTTCGAAAACGTTCACCGGCGGCGGATTCCCATTCTGCGGCCGGGGAAACACGGGCGATCAGGTGGGCGTCAGCGCGGCCCCGTCCCGGTGGGCGGCGCCGGGCCGGCCTATCGGCGGTACCCGGGTGGCCCGCACATAGACGGTGTCGCCCTCGCGCAGGGCCAGCGCCTCGGCATCCCCGCGGGTGATCTGCGCGGTGAACGGATCCCCGGTGACCGCGCTGGTCAACTCCACGCGAACCTCGAAGCCCAGTGCGACCACCCGGTCGACGGTGGCGGCCACCACCCCGACGGACGCGGCGGTTCCATCGCCGCCGGCGACCGCCAATTCGGGATTGCGGCCCACCCGAATATCGTGCGGGCGCACCAGGGCGCCGTTGAGGTCCGACACCGCACCGAGGAACGACATCACGAAGGGATTCTCCGGCGAGTCGTACACCTCGGTCGGCGAGCCCACCTGTTCGATGCGCCCCCGGTTGAGGACGGCGATGCGGTCGGCGACGTCGAGCGCCTCGGTCTGGTCGTGGGTGACCAGCACCGTGGTCACGTGCACCTCGTCGTGCAGGCGCCGCAACCACGCCCGCAGATCCTCGCGCACCTTGGCGTCCAGCGCGCCGAACGGCTCGTCGAGCAGCAGCACCTGCGGGTCGACCGCCAGCGCCCGCGCCAGCGCCATGCGCTGGCGCTGACCGCCGGACAGCTGGTTGGGATAGCGGCGGTGAAAGCCGCTGAGCCCCACCACTTCCAGTAGGTGATCGACCTTTTCGGTGATCTCGGCCTTGGGCCGCTTGCGGATCTTGAGCCCGTAGGCCACGTTGTCGCGCACGGTCAGGTGCTTGAACGCGGCGTAGTGCTGAAACACGAACCCGATGCCGCGGCGCTGCGGCGGCACCCGGGTCACGTCGCGGCCGTCGATCGTGACGGTTCCGGCGTCGGGCTGGTCGAGCCCGGCGATGGTGCGCAGCAGGGTCGACTTACCCGAGCCGCTCGGTCCGAGCAAGGCGGTCAGCGACCCGGTCGGCACCACGAAGTTGACGTGGTCCAGCGCGACGAAGTCGCCGTAGCGCTTGTAGGCGTCGCGCACCGTGATCGCATACGAGCTCGGGTCGAGGGAGTTCTCGGACATGTGGGTCCCTTCGGTCTCAGGCCAGGGCCTTGGCGCGTGCCCGGCGCACGAGCAGTATTGTCTTGGCGATAGGAACGCAACGGCAACGCCCATCAGCAAGGTGGACAACGCGTAGGCGCCGTATTCCGCCCCGCGGTTGTAGCGATCGTTGACCAGCAGGGTGAGCGTTTGTGATTCACCGGCCAGGTTGGAGGACACCATGATGACCGCACCGAATTCGCCCAGGGTGCGGGCGGTGGTCAACACGATGCCGTAGGTCAGACCCCAGCGGATCGACGGCAGCGTGATCCGCCAAAAGGTCTGCCACGCCGTCGAACCCAGCGTGGCCGCCGCCTGTTCCTGTTCGGTGCCCAGCTCGACCAGTACGGGTTGGACCTCGCGCACCACGAACGGCAGGGTGACGAAGATGCTCGCCAGCACAATGCCGGGGATGCCGAAGATGATCCTTAACCCGAGGTTGTTCTCGACGAAGCCCAGCGCGCCGGCCGATCCCCACAGCACGATCAGCGCGACGCCCACGATGATGGGCGAGACCGCGAATGGCAGGTCCACGATCGCCTGCAGGACGCCCTTACCGCGGAATCGGTTGCGCGCCAGAAGCAATGACGTGAAAATGCCGAATATCACGTTGAGCGGCAATACGATGGCCACCACCAGCAGCGACAGATCCAGCGCCGATATCGCCGCCGGAGTGGTGATCCAATCGAAGAACTGGCCCACGCCAGGCCGGAAAGTCCGCCACAGGATCACCGACACCGGCGCGATCAGCATCACCGTGATGTAGGCGGCCACCGCGTAGCGGATGAGGTAGCGCACCCACAGCGACGACGTCATGCGGCCTTCTCCTCACGTTTGGCCGCGCGCCCCCCGACGATCCGCAGGAGAACCAGCACGCTGAATGAAATAACCAGCAGCACAATGGAAATCGCCGCCGCGCCGGTGCGGTCATCGTTTTCGATCAGGGCGCGAATCCACTGTGACGACACCTCGGTGCTGCCCGGAACCGCGCCACCGATCGTCACCACCGAGCCGAATTCACCGATGCACCGCGAGAACGCCAGGCCCGCGCCGGTCAGCAACGCCGGCGTCAGCGACGGCAGCACGATGGAGGTGAAGACCTTTAGGCCGCCGGCGCCCAGCGATGCCGCCGCCTCCTCGACGTCCCGGTCGATTTCGAGCAGCACCGGCTGCACCGCGCGCACCACCAGCGGCAGGGTGACGAACGCCAGTGCCATCGCCACCCCCGGCGGCGTGTGCTGCAGGTGGATGCCGACCGGGCTGTTCTTGCCGTACAGGGCCAGCATCACCAGGCTGGTGACGATGGTCGGCAGCGCAAACGGCAGGTCGATCACCGCGTCGATCAGCCCCTTGCCGACGAAGTTGTCACGTACCAGCACCCATGCGGTCAGCAGGCCGAAGACGACGTTGAACACCGTCACCGCAACGGAAATGGTGAGCGTCACCCGGAACGACTCCACCGCGGCGTGGGAGGTGACCGCCAGCCAAAAGGCCTGCCACCCGCCCCCACCCGCCTGCCAGGCAATGGCGGCCAGCGGCAGCAACACGATCACCGAAAGCCACAGCATCGTCACGCCGACCCGCAGCGGCGTGCCGCCGGCCCGGCCGGTCACGGGTATCGGCGGCGGAGCCTGCCCCAGCGCGCTGCCCGGCTGGGCGAGTTCGGGCCGGATCGCCTCCGGATAGGCGGTTTCGGCGGAAAACGATCGAGTCATCCGGTGGCCTGCTTGTAGATCGTGGTGATGCTGCCGGTGTTCTTGTCGAACAGCTGCGAGTCGGCCGCGGTCCAGCCACCGAGGTCATCGATCGTCCACAGCTTCACCGGGACGGGATAGTCGTTGCGAAACCTTGCCGCCACGGCCGGATCGACCGGCCGGAAACCGGCCTGCGCCCAGAGCTTCTGCGCCGCGGCGGTGTATTGAAAGTTCTTGAACGCCGTGGCCGCGTCCAGATGCGGGCTGGTGCTCACCACCGCGAGGGGGTTCTCGATCTTGAAAGTCTGTGCGGGAATGACGTGTTCGACGGACTTGCCTTGCCGCTCGGCCGCGATGGCCTCGTTCTCGTAGCTGATCAGCACGTCACCGCTGCCCTCGATGAAGACGTCGGTGGCTATCCGTCCCGAGCCGGGCCGCAGTTTCACGTGCTCGTGTACCAGCCTGTCGATGAACTCCGTACCCGCCCGGCTGTCGGCACCGCCGCCGCTCTTCGCCGCGTACGGGGCGAGCAGATTCCATTTGGCCGAGCCCGAACTGAGCGGGTTGGGCGTGACGACCTCGACGCCCGGGCGCAGTAGGTCGTCCCAGTCCTTGATGTTCTTGGGATTGCCCTTGCGCACCACCAGGGTGACCAGCGACCCGAACGGAATCCCCTTGGTCGCGTCCTTGTCCCAGTCGGCAGAAACCTTGCCCGCGTTGACCAATCGGGTGATGTCCGGTTCGACGGAGAAGTTCACGATGTCGGCGGGCTTGCCCTCGACGACGCCGCGCGACTGGTCGGCCGAGGCGGCATAGGAGGTGATCACCTGGACACCCTTGCCCTCCGCCGAGGCGTTGAACGCCGGAATCACCTTGCTCCATCCCGGCTCCGGGACCGAATAGGCGACCAGGGTGATCTTGCTATTGGCTTTCGTCAGTCCGCCGCCCCCGACGGCGTCGCTGGCCCCACCACCACACGCGGCGACCACCCCGGCCGCCAGGGCCAACGCGGCGCCCTGACGCCAGCCGGGTGAGCCGGCGGGGAGATCGAACATGGGTGGCCTTCCGGTGCGGGACTTCGCTTCGTCGGATCCCGTTGCTGCGGAGCGGCGCCAGGGCATCGAAAGGATGCACCACCCCCGTAGCAGCTACACGGGCTCAAGGGTCAGGGGCGACAACAGTGCACGGCCCGGGAGCAAACACCTGATGTCACGTGCATGGCGCGAAGCGTAACAGCGCGGGGGCGCCGCCGCGCGGCGGCCGCCCAAGTCGCCAGGGACGCCACCAGCGCTATGCGAGGGGCGGTTTCGGGCGGGCGAGGACCGCGGTAGCAGCGCGCGATCCCGGTGCCGGTCAGGTGCGCAGGCCCGCTGAGCCGTCCGGGGGGCCGCACCACTAGCAACGTAGCGCAGGCACCCGGGCGGATGGGGCGTGCTCGCGAGCGATTGCCAGGCGGCGGGCGCCCGGACCGTGCGGGCGCGACGGCGCTCAAGCCGGACGCCAGGCGGCAGGCATACGCGTGGCCGCCGGCGTAAAAGTCATGGTGAGGCAAACCGCGTTGCGGCGCGGCTAGATCGTTCGTAGAACGGGCAGTTGTTGCTGTTGTTGTTGCGGACTGTAGGTGTGGCTGTCGATGTAGACCTGCGCCATGACCGCCTGCCACGACTCGATCTGGGGCGAGGACTTCCAGGTGCCCTCGACCAGTCCGACGATCACGGCGTTGTTGTCGTTGGTCAGCGTGTAGACCGGACCGCCGAAGTCCCGGTTGTCGAATCCCATGTCGGTGACGGCGGGAAGTCGATGGTGACCGACCGTGACCGCAAGCCGATCGGTTCGGTGATACTCGGACGTCGCCAGATCGAGGCCGACGCAGGCGCGGACGCGAGGTGGCGCCCCGTCGGCAGCACATCGCTGGCCGTCACATTTGGGGCGATCGCGATGACTTCGTATTCCACGGGCAGCATCGAGGTGTCCGCGCCTGCGTCGGCCTCGATCTGGCGACGTCCGAGTATCACCGAACCGATCGGCTTGCGGTCACGGTCGGTCACCATCGACTTCCCGCCGTCGCACTGGCCACTGGTCACGGCGACCCGCAGCCGCGGCTCGACCAGACCCACCATGCAGACCGTGTCGCCCTGGCGGATCGCCATACCGGGGAACACCGTGGCGCCCGGGTCGGCGGCCACCTGACCCGGCGCGGCGCAGAGCATCGTCGTGAACGCGGAGGTGATCACTAGCCGGTACCACCGGCGGCCAAGCTTTTCCATTGGGGCGCATCACCCCTCACGTCCATCGGGGGGACTGTCGCATTAGCTACTTGACGCGCGTATACCCGCCGCCCATGCGGTCAAACCACCCGCGGAACGGGCCGGGAAGCGAACGGCTGCCGGTGCCGAAAAGGCCACGAAACGAATGCTTCACCCGGGCCTTTCGCGACATCGACCTCCGGGCGCTCGCCTCGGCGGTAGGCTGCCGAACAGGTTGAGTTCACAGCTGCGTCTCTAGCGCGAGCGCTGCGGCAAAGCGCTGTCACTCCCTTCTCACCACTCCGATAGGCGCTTTCATGGCTGCTATTCGCGCCGCAAATTCGGCGGACCCACATGACCCCGCACAGTGCCGGTACACGGCTCACTTCGACAGGGCACACCTGTTCGTCTACGCACCCAGCCTCGGCACGGTCGCTGCTGTTCCTCAACGACGAGCTCCGCAAGGCGCGCGTCTA
>NZ_LZLU01000261.1:0-9787 GCF_001673415.1 Mycobacterium sp. 1165196.3
CTGCGCGGGCGCCGGGGCGTGCGGCGCGGTCCGCGCCGAGACCGGCATGGTGGAGGCCGGAGTGGCCTGCGGCGGCGGCCACCCCGGCACCGGCCGGCACGCCGGTCGCGGCGGCCCCGGCGGGATCGGCCACGCTGGCCTCGGCCACCACGCCCGCCGGCGCGGCGCGGGTGGCGACCCCGGCCTACGCTCCGGCGACGTCGCCGGCCACCGTCCAGCCGGCGGCATCGGCGGCCACCCCGGTCGCCAACCCCGCCGCGTCCATGCAGACCGCGGCGCCGCCGCAGGCCACTCCGGCCTCCACCATGCCGGTCTCGGCGCGGACGTGCCCACGGCGCCGGCGCTCACCGCGGGGACCTGCGCGGCCATCGACGCCGGGCCCGCCGCGGTCTGCAGGGGCGTCGTGTTGGCGGCCTCGGCGAAGGCGTACTGCGCCGCACCGCCGTTCATCAGCTGCACGAACTGGCTGTGGAACGCGGCGGCCTGGGCGCTCAGCGCCTGATAGACCTGGGAGTGCGCATCGAACAGTGCGGCGATGCTGGCCGACACCTCGTCGGCGCCGGGGGCCAGCACGCTCGAGGTGGGCCCCAGCGCGGCGGTGTTGGCGGAGGTGATCGTCGACCCGATCCGGGCCAGATCCCCCGCGGCCGCCGCCACGAATTCGGGAGTCGCTTGAACGTATGACATCGGCACCTCACCCGCCCGACAGTCAGGAGAATTATGAGCAAATCCTAAACCAGCCGGCCGCCTCGCCGCATGATTTCTCCCGCGCTGGCCCGGCCCGACATCGCCGGAGATGCACAAAGCCCGGATCGCCGAGTCGGCGATCCGGGCTTTGCGGTGGTTCGAACTACTTGATGATCTTGACGACCCGGCCGGCGCCGACGGTGCGGCCACCCTCACGGATCGCGAACCGCAGACCGTCGTCCATGGCGACGGGCTGGATCAGCTTCACCGAGATGTTGGTGTTGTCACCGGGCATCACCATTTCGGTGCCCTCCGGCAGCGTCACCACACCGGTCACGTCGGTGGTGCGGAAGTAGAACTGCGGACGGTAGTTGTTGAAGAACGGCGTGTGCCGGCCGCCCTCGTCCTTGGACAGGATGTAGACCTGGCCCTCGAACTCGGTGTGCGGGGTGGTGGTGCCGGGCTTGGTCACGACCTGACCGCGCTCGACGTCCTCACGCTTGATACCACGCAGCAACAGCCCGACGTTGTCGCCGGCCTGCCCCTGGTCGAGCAGCTTGCGGAACATCTCCACGCCCGTGACGGTGGTCTTGGTGCTGGTCGGCTTGATGCCGACGATCTCGACCTCTTCGTTGACGTTGATGATGCCGCGCTCGACACGACCGGTGACCACGGTGCCACGACCGGTGATGGTGAAGACGTCCTCGACGGGCATCAGGAACGGCTTCTCCGTCTCGCGGACCGGGTCCGGGATGGACTCGTCGACGGCCTCCATCAGCTGCTCGACCGACTCGACCCACTTGGCGTCGCCCTCGAGCGCCTTGAGCGCCGAGACCCGCACGACCGGGGCGTCCTCGTCGAACTCCTGGGCGGCCAGCAGTTCGCGGACCTCCATCTCGACGAGCTCGAGCAGCTCCTCGTCGTCGACCATGTCGGCCTTGTTCAGCGCGACCAGGATGTAGGGCACACCGACCTGACGCGCGAGCAGCACGTGCTCACGGGTCTGCGGCATCGGGCCGTCGGTGGCGGCGACCACCAGGATCGCGCCGTCCATCTGGGCCGCACCGGTGATCATGTTCTTGATGTAGTCGGCGTGACCCGGGGCGTCGACGTGGGCGTAGTGACGCTTCTCGGTCTGGTACTCCACGTGGGAGATGTTGATCGTGATACCGCGCTGACGCTCTTCGGGCGCGTTGTCGATCTGGTCGAATGCGCGCGACTCGTTCAGGTTGGGGTACTTGTCATGCAGAACCTTGGTGATAGCCGCGGTCAGCGTGGTCTTGCCGTGGTCAACGTGACCAATGGTCCCGATGTTGACGTGCGGCTTCGTCCGCTCGAACTTCGCCTTCGCCACTTCTGTGTCCTCCTGGACTAGTTGGTGCTTGTTAAAGCAGTGTTGGTGTTTTCAGTTGTGCCGCGCCCAAGGCATTCATGACCCGGCAAGATTACTCCGAGCGAAGGTTTACTGGCCGGTCGCCTTCGCGATGATCTCCTTCGACACGTTCGCCGGCACTTCGGCGTAGGAGTCGAAGACCATGGAGTAGTTCGCCCGGCCTTGGGTCTTGGACCGCAGGTCGCCGACGTAGCCGAACATCTCCGACAGCGGCACATGCGCCTTGACCACGCGCGCACCGCTCCGCTCCTCCATGGCCTGGATCTGGCCACGGCGGGAGTTCAAGTCGCCGATCACGTCGCCCATGTAATCCTCGGGCGTGGTGACCTCGACGGCCATGATCGGTTCCAGGATGACCGGCTGCGCTTGCGCCGCAGCCTTTTTCAGCACCTGGGAACCGGCGATCTTGAAGGCCATCTCCGAGGAGTCGACCTCGTGGAACGCCCCGTCGAGCAGGGTGACCTTGAGGTTCACCAGCGGGTAGCCGGCCAGCACGCCGTACTGCATGGCGTCCTGCGCACCGGCGTCCACCGACGGGATGTACTCCCTGGGGATGCGCCCACCGGTGACCTTGTTCTCGAACTCGTAGGTCGCACCGTCCTCGCCGGTGAACGGCTCGAGGTTGATGATCACCTTCGCGAACTGACCCGAGCCACCCGTCTGCTTCTTGTGGGTGAACTCGACGTTCTGCGCGGCCCGCTTGATGGTCTCCTTGTAGGCCACCTGCGGCTTGCCGACGTTGGCCTCGACCTTGAACTCGCGCCGCATCCGGTCCACCAGGATGTCCAGGTGCAGCTCGCCCATGCCGCCGATGACGGTCTGGCCGGTCTCCTGGTCCAGGTGCACCTTGAAGGTCGGGTCTTCCTCGGCGAGCTTCTGGATCGACAGCGACAGCTTCTCCTGGTCGCTCTTCGTCTTGGGCTCGATGGCCACCTCGATGACCGGGTCGGGGAAGGTCATCGACTCCAGCACGATCTGCTGGTTCGGGTCGCTCAGCGTGTCACCGGTCGTGGTGTCCTTGAGCCCGATCACCGCGTAGATGTGACCGGCCGAGGCGGTCTCCACCGGGTTCTCCTTGTTGGAGTGCATCTGGAACAGCTTGCCCAGCCGCTCCTTCTTGCCCTTGGTGGAGTTGATGACCTGGCTGCCCGAGTCGACCTTGCCCGAGTACACCCGGACGTAGGTCAGCTTGCCGAAGAACGGGTGCGTGGCCACCTTGAACGCGAGCGCCGAGAACGGCTCGTCCGTCGACGGCTTGCGGGTGATCAACTCCTCTTCCTTGCCGGGGACGTGGCCCTCGGCGGGCGGCACGTCCAGCGGCGACGGCAGGTAGTCGATGACGGCGTCCAGCATGGGCTGAACGCCCTTGTTCTTGAACGCGCTGCCGCACAGCACCGGATAGGCCTCCGAGCTGATGGTCAGCTTGCGGATCGCGCCCTTGATCTCCTCGATCGTGAGCTCTTCACCGCCGAGGTACTTGTCCAGCAGCGCCTCGTCCGTCTCGGCGACGGCCTCGAGCAGCTTGGTGCGGTACTCCTCGGCCTTCTCGGCCAGGTCGGCGGGGATGTCGACGACGTCGTACTTCTCACCGAGCTTGGCCTCGGCGCTCCACACCTTGGCCTTCATCTCGACCAGGTCGACGACGCCCTCGAAGTCGCCCTCGGAGCCGACGGGGATCTGGATCGGGATGACGTTGGCGCCCAGCCGCTCCTCCATGGTGCGCACGGAGAAGTAGAAGTCGGCCCCGATCTTGTCCATCTTGTTGACGAAGCAGATGCGCGGGACGTCGTACTTGTCGGCCTGCCGCCACACCTGCTCGGACTGCGGCTCGACGCCCTCCTTGCCGTCGAAGACGGCCACGGCACCGTCGAGCACGCGCAGGCTGCGCTCCACCTCGACGGTGAAGTCGACGTGCCCGGGGGTGTCGATGATGTTGATCTGGTTGTCGTTCCAGAAACAGGTGGTGGCCGCGGAGGTGATGGTGATGCCCCGCTCCTGCTCCTGCTCCATCCAGTCCATGGTGGCGGCGCCGTCGTGCACCTCACCGATCTTGTAGCTGATACCGGTGTAGTAGAGGATGCGCTCGGTCGTCGTCGTCTTGCCGGCGTCGATGTGCGCCATGATGCCGATGTTGCGGACCTTCGTGAGGTCGGTCAGCACGTCCTTCTGTGCCACAGAAGTCTTCCCACTCTTTCGATTGCTTGGTTAGTTCGCTGTCGGTTTGCGCCCGGCCGCTCTGCCGTTGGACGCCGCCGTCTACCAGCGATAGTGCGCGAAGGCGCGGTTGGCCTCGGCCATCTTGTGGGTGTCCTCGCGCCGCTTGACGGCGGCGCCGAGGCCGTTGCTGGCGTCCAGGATCTCGTTGGCCAGCCGCTCGACCATGGTCTTCTCGCGGCGTTGCTTGGAGAAGCTGACCAGCCAGCGCAGTGCCAGCGTCACCGAGCGGTCCGGACGCACCTCGACCGGGACCTGGTAGGTAGCGCCACCGACGCGTCGGCTGCGCACCTCGAGGGAGGGCTTGACGTTGTCCATCGCCCGCTTGAGCGTGATCACCGGGTCGGTGCCAGTCTTGTCGCGGGCCTGTTCGAGCGCACCATAAACAATGCGCTCGGCCAGCGATTTCTTCCCGTCCAGCAGAACTTTGTTCACCAGCTGCGTCACCAGCTGCGACCCGTAGACCGGGTCGTTGACCAACGGACGCTTCGGCGCGGGCCCCTTACGCGGCATCAGCTCTTCTCCTTCTTGGCGCCGTAACGGCTACGAGCCTGCTTGCGGTTCTTGACACCCTGGGTGTCCAGCGAGCCGCGGATGATCTTGTACCGGACACCGGGCAGGTCCTTCACACGACCACCACGCACCAGCACCATCGAGTGCTCCTGCAGGTTGTGGCCTTCGCCGGGGATGTAGGCCGTGACCTCAACCTGGCTCGTCAGCTTCACGCGGGCGACCTTCCGAAGCGCCGAGTTCGGCTTCTTCGGGGTGGTGGTGTACACGCGGGTGCATACGCCACGGCGCTGCGGGCTGCCCTTCAGGGCCGCGGTCTTGACCTTGGCGACCTTGTCGCGGCGACCCTTGCGGACCAGCTGCTGAATGGTTGGCATCTACCGGCTTTCTGTGTTCGTGTTCGGCATACTTCTAGCGTTTTCAAGTCTGTGTACTGCAGTTATGACCGTCCGCGTCACCCCGCGTCCGGGTGTGTCGCATGCGCTGCGCACCGGAGGAGGTCCGATGCTTCGTGGACACGCGAATTCGCCCGGCATCCACTTCCTTACGGTTAGGCGCCGTAAGCCGCCAGGCACGAGGGACCACAATACCCGCCGCCGGTCTCGCAGGTCAAAGCGACGGCGGGCGCATCCGGCTAGTAGCGGGCGCCATCGGCGGCGGTGCGCCGTTCCAGACCGGCCGCCAGCCGCAGCACCATGTCGGAGAACAGCGCGTCGGTGTCGATGTCGTCCATCACGCCGGTCATCTCCAGCAGAACGAACCCGTGCAGGGCGGACCAGAACTCCAGCGCCGCATGGAAGGCCGCCTCGCCGTCCAGACCATAGGACGAGAGCACGGCGATCACCGGGGCGGCGGCCCCGCGGGTCGCGGCGGTGTACTCGGGATCGTCCCCGCCCAGCGGCATCCGGGTGAAGGCCGAGTAGCGGCCCGGATGGTGGTGGGCGTAGCTGCGGTAGGCGCCCGCCATCACCAACACCGCGTCGTCGCGGGCGCGGCCCTCGCCGACGCGGTTGAGCATCGTGATGATGTCGTCGATCACGCGGATCCGCACCGCGCGGCGCAGGTCCTCCAGGCTGTCGACGTGGTTGTACAACGACGGCCCCTTGGTGCCGAGCTGCATCGCCAGCGCGTTGATGGTCAGGGCGTCCCAGCCCTCGCGGTCCAGGAACGTCAGTGCGCCGTCGATGATCCCGTCGCGGCTGAGCTTGGCCGGACGGGAGGCGGGCCGGCCCGCGCGTTGGCGCCCGGCCGCCGGGGGCGGATCCGGTGGAGCTGCCATGGCGGTCGCCCTTCGATTGCATGTTCGGGATGCGGTTAACTAATGACTCTAGTTGACGCCCGTTCGGACATTCATCTCCCCGGAGGCGATGCGGGGGCCCGGCGAGGGAAAATAAACTCTGCCACCGGGCAGGCAAATGCACGTAATGTCATGCTTGCCCGTTTCGAGCAGCGTCGGAAAAAGGGGACCCGCAGTGAAGTGGACGACTGTCGCCGGGTCACTGGCCGCCTGTGTCATCGCCGTCGTCGCCGGCGCCGCCGCCCCGCCGGGCGTCGCGCAGGCCAAGAACGGCGACACCCACGTGATCGGGCAAGACATCGAGCAGACGGTCGACTGCAACGACGCCACGCTGATGGTCAACGGCACCGGCATCACGGTCACCGCGCTGGGCAACTGCTACGCCGTCACGGTGATGGGTTCGTCGAACACCGTCATCGCCGACTCGGTTTCGCATGACATCACCGTGTACGGCTACAACCAGACGGTGTTCTATAAGAACGGTCAGCCCGCCCTGTGGGACCGCGGCCGCGAATTGGGCATGACCAACCGGCTGCAGCAGGTGCCGGGCTGAGCGGCGCCCACCACATCATCATCGCCAATCGAGGGGAATCGAGGACACATGCCCGCCTACATGCGTGACCGTTCGCAGCGCTTGGCCGTGCTCGCCGTAACGCCGGCCGCCGCGGCCATGGTGCTGTCCGGCTGCAGTTCGACGGCCAACCCGCCGGCGGGCTCGTCGACGACCACCACGAAGAGCAGCGCGACGACGAGTGCCAGCGCCGCGCCGACGACGGGAACCAGCGGGGCCAGCACCACCGCGTCCATCGAGATCGGCAACACCATCAACTACGGATCGATGGGCACCACCACCACGCTGGACTGCGCCAGCGGCAAGTCGCTGAACGTCGGCGGCTCGGACAACACCCTGACCGTCACGGGCACCTGCGAGACGGCCACCGTCACCGGCACCAACAACAAGATCACGTTCGACAAGGTCAACACCCGCATCACCGTGCTGGGCATGAACAACACCATCACCTACAAAGACGGTGACCCCAAGGTCGACAAGATCGGCCAGAGCAACACGATCAACAAGGGCAGCTGAGGCGTCAGCCGGCCGGCGCCCCGTGCCGGCCGGCGCCCGCCGCGAAGCGCCCGGCCCCTTCGTTCGCCTCCGCGGCCACCCGGGAGATGCTGGCGAATTCGAAGTCGAGCGCATCGGATTCCGTTGCCCCCCACTGATGTAGCGCCGAGAGCCGGTCGGAGCGCAGGCACTGCTGCGGCAGCGCCGCCAGTTGAGCCGCCAATTCCTCGGCCGCCTGGCGCGACTGACCTTTGGGGACAACGCGATTCGCCAACCCGATGGCCTGGGCTTCGGCGGCGGCCACCGCGCGGCCGGTGAGGATCATGTCCATCGCCCGGCTGTGGCCGATCAGGCGCGGCAGCCGCACGGTGCCGCCGTCGATCAGCGGCACCCCCCAGCGCCGGCAGAACACGCCGAACACGGCGTCCTCCTCGACCACCCGCAGGTCACACCAGATGGCCAGTTCCAGACCCCCGGCGACGGCGTAGCCACTCACCGCGGCGATGACGGGTTTGGACAGCACCATCCGCGTCGGGCCCATGGGGCCGGGGCCGGTGCGGTGCACGGCGTTGGCATCGGGCGTGCCGAAGGCCTTCAAATCGGCCCCCGCACAGAAGGTTCCACCCTCGCCCCACAGCACGGCCACCGATGCGGTG
Organism: Mycobacterium sp. 1165196.3; assembly: GCF_001673415.1. Lineage (NCBI taxonomy): Bacteria > Bacillati > Actinomycetota > Actinomycetes > Mycobacteriales > Mycobacteriaceae > Mycobacterium > Mycobacterium sp. 1165196.3. The sequence goes on from NZ_LZLU01000261.1 coordinate 7,824, forward strand.
TCGTCGCGGTCGAACTCCTCGAAGGCCGCATACAGCGCGGCGGCCGTCGGGCCGTTGACCGCGTTGCGCGCGCCCGGGCGGTTGATGATCACCGTGGTCACCGGGCCGTTGCGCTCGACCCGCACCGGATCTGTCATGTCGCCTCCGCAAATAGTGGTTCGCGCCGCTCGAGCAGCTCCGCGGCGAAGTCGTGGTAGGCCGCCCGCAGCCGGGCGCCCGGCCAGTCGGCCGGCAGTAGCTCGTCGGGCAGCACCGGATCGGTGAGCAGGTGGCGCACCGTCGCGGCGGCGACCACAAATCGGCCGGGAATGTCTGGCGCCGCGGCCATTTCGTCGAGCAACCGGCGCCCGGTCTGCGCCCAGGCGGGCAGGTCCCACAGCTGCCCGGCCAGCTCGGCGGGGTCGTCGTCGCGCGCCCGCAGCACCCGCGTCTGAGCCGCGACCTCAGGGCCGAGCCCCCCGTCGATGTTGTCGGGGCGCATCCACACCCCCTCGCGAAGCTCTCCGAAACGCTTGTCGTGCAAGGCGGTTCGCAGAGCCGCGCGGGTCCGCGCGTCCTTGCCCACGGTGGTGACGATGAGTGTGATCCACTCCCCGGCCCAGGGTTGCACCCGCGGGTCGATGGCATCGTCCTGGCGCCGCTGGCGGGCCAACAATCGATCCGAGAGCCGATAGCCGTCGGCGGAGCGGATCAGGTCGCCTGCGCCGACCATCCGGGTCAGCGCCACCCGCAGCGTCGACTCCTTGATGCCGAAGTCGGAAGTGAGCCTGACCAATTCGTTCGCCCGAGCGTGGGCGGGGTGCGCGCCGAGTAGCACGCTGAGCACCACCGACCGCGCTGTCATGTCCGGCATGGTTACACCTCGGACGCGCGTCGGCCGTGGTCGCCGAAGGGTTCGTCGCGGTGCCGCACCGCCTCGCGGAACCCGTGCTCGACCGCATCGGCGACGAAGGCGTGGCCCTCGGGCGTGTGCCTGGCGACGCCGTCGAACACCGTGCTGACCATCCTGCTGGTCGCCACGCCCTGTTGCAGCAGCGCGGAATTCAGCGCGAGCTTGACCATGATCAGCTGGTTGACCGGCACCGCGGCAATCCGCTCGACCAGCCGTTCGGTGCGCTCGTCGAGGTCGGCCGGATCCGGCGCCTCGACCGCCCAGCCCCACTCGGCGGCCTGCGCGCCGGTGATGCAATCACCGGTGAACAACAGCCTTTTCGCGCGGGCGTCGCCGAGCCGGTGTGCCCACAGGCCGGCCGCCGGAACGCCCCACACCCGGGTCGGGGGGTAGCCGATCTTGGCGTCGGCGGCGGCGATCACCTGATCGGCGTGCAGTGCGATATCGGTGCCGCCGGCCACGCAGTAGCCGTGGATCTTGACCACCGTCGGCTTGTCGGCGTGCATCAGGCTGGAGAAGCCCCGCACGAAGCGGCTCATCATCTGGTAGTCGATCATCGGGTCCCACGGCTGATCCGCTAAATGGTTGACCGCCTGGGTCTTTCCGTCCAGCACGGTGCCCTGGTACGCGCCGGTGCCGCCGGCCGAGCCGGTGCGATCGGCATAGGCGCTCAGGTCGAAGCCCGCGCAGAAGCCCTCACCGCGGCCGGACACCAGGATGACGTGGACGTCAGGGTCGAGGTCGGCACGCTCCACCAAAGCCGAGAGCTCCAGCGGGGTGTCGGCGACGATCGCGTTGCCCTTGTCCGGCCGGTTGAACGTGATGCGGGCAACCCGGTCGGTGACCTCGTAGGTCATCGTTTTGAGGTTGTCGAAGTCGACCGGTCTGATCGCGTGGGTCAATGGCGCCACTCCTCCTCGTTGGCGCCGCTCGTGCGGCGCGTGGTCGGGCCGCCGGCGCAGGTCATATTGTGGCTCAACCCTTTACCAGCGCCCGCTCCAGGATCGGTGCGAGGTCGAGCCCGTCGGGCATGGTGCCGAACGCGCCACCCCACTGTCGGTCAGCCGGTCAG
>NZ_LZLU01000262.1:0-6238 GCF_001673415.1 Mycobacterium sp. 1165196.3
GGTGGTCTGTCGACTCCAGGTGAATGACCTCAGCGCCCAGCGCGGCGAGAATGTGGGTGGAGGAGGGACCCGCCCACCACGCTGTCGCGTCGAGAATTCGTATGCCCTCCAGAGGAAGTCGCGGTGCACCTTCGGCTCCGGTCGTAATCCTGTTGTGGGCGGGTACTTTTGCCATTTCGCCAAGCGGGGGAGCGCCGGCGGTGGGGGCGGGTCGTCGGCCATTGATCCGGTAGGGCGCCAACGGGTGGGTAAAGCTGTCGTCGGCATACCTGCCCCACACGCCGCGCGCCGCGAACTGCGGGTGGTCCAACACGGTCTGGCCATTGTTGACGGGTGAGACGGGGATCCGCAGATCGGAGGCCAACGCGACGATCTCGTCTGTGGAACGTTGCGTCGTCCATTCCCGCACAATCCGATTCCACTCGTCCCGGCGTTCCCACCGGGTCGTGGCGAGGGCCCAGGCTGGGTCCTCATCGAGTAGGTCGAGTCGGCCGATCATCGCTAGGAACGACTCGAATTGTTGGCGGGTATTGGTGTTGAAGCCCACCCAGCCGTCGGCGGTCGGTTCGATGGAAGGGATTTCAACCTGTCGCGCCGGCACGGTCAATGGCGGGCGACCGGCCAGTCCGTGGTAGAGGTCGGCGAACCCGCTGGCGCTGAGGTGACACGCCTCCAGCAATGAGCAGTCCACGAGTTCGCCCGCGCCGCCGAGTTGAACCCGCCGCAATGCGCCAACCGCCGCGACGGCGGCGTAGCTGGCCATCACCCATTCGAAGACTCGGCCACCGGCTTGAATGGGCGGTTGGTCCGGACGACCTCGCAACGCCAGGGTTCCGCTCTCCGCCTGGATCGTGAACTCCGTCGAGGGTCGGTCCCGGTACGGTCCGGTCAACCCGTAAGGAGAGAGCGCCACGATCACCAGGTGTGGCGCTCGCCGTAGGAGGGCCTCGCGGTCGAGTGCCCCAGGGCCCAGAGAATCGACGAACACATCGGCGGAAACGATCAGAGGCTCCAGGTCGGCCAACGAAGTGCCCACGACTGAACGCTTGCCGGCGTTCAAGAATTTGAACAGCGCGCCGTCGTCGTGTCGATCGCCAAACATTCTGCGGCGGAACGGATCCCCGTCCGGATTCTCTATCTTGATGACCTCCGCTCCGAGGTCGGCGAACAACTTGGTGCAGTACGGGCCCGAAATTTCCGTCGCCCACTCGACGACACGAACCCCACGCAGAGCGATCATCGTGCGGCTTTCCGTGTCAATGTCTGCCGAAGTGAGTTACCCACCCCGATGAGTGCACACACGCCACTTCCTGTCCTCACGCTCGTGCCGATCGAGCAGAGTGTTCTGCATCCGCATGGCTGCGGCTTGGTTGCAACGACGCTAGCGACGCGAAAGCTGACGTGTCAAGTGTGACTCGATAACGCTGGCCGCGGTTGAGTCGTTAAGCTTTCAGTCGGCCGCACGCACCTTGGGGGCCCGTTCGCCCCGCCCGCTGCGTTTGGCGGGCGGCTTCGTAGTCGACGTGCTTACCCCTTTGGCGAGGATTTGCGAACCCAGTTCGATCTGCGCGCGGATGTCCGACTCAGCCGTACCAAACCAGCGTGGTCCGAGGCTCGTCGTGAAGATGATGAAATTGGCCAGCAGCTCGGCGAACAGGTCGGCGTCGACGTCGGCCCGGATCTGCCCCGCGGCCTGGTAGTGGCGAACGCCTTCGGCGATAACGGCCGTACGGCGTGCGTGATTGGGTTGCAGCACCCGCAGCGAGAAGTCTGGATCTGACAACGCCCGACCGGAAATGTCCCAGCCGGGAACGCCGCTGTCCCGGTCATCGATCCTCAATCTCGCAAAGAAAAGCCGCTCGATATAGTCCTCGAAGCGCGTAGGCAGGTCCGCCACGACTTGCTCTTCTGCCTCACTGACCAGGTCCGCGATCTGTCGAGAAACGACTTGCTCGAAGATGCCTCGCTTGTCCCCGAAGTAGTGAAATAGCATCGCCTCCGAGCAGTCCGCGCGACGGGCGATCTCCTTCGTCGCCGCGGCCGCGTATCCCGCTTCGGCAAACACCTCAGCGGCCGCTTCAAGGAGGGCTCGTTGTTTGCCGTCCTTGTCGCGAACTCGCCGCCGCGCGCCTGTGGTCATCACACATACTTTAGCGAGCACCCGTCGGCTGAGCGGAAGCCTGCACGCGTGCCGCCCGTTCGCGCACACTGCGCGGGCGCGTCGATTCGAAGCGCTGTCAGATAGTTATCGAGTGCGACTTGACTCCGTGCATTCGACCATTTACTGTGCTGCGAAAGCAAATTTCGGCGTGTGCGAGAAATCAGAGGGCCGGCGCAGATGGCACGTGGACGGCGGTACGACTGCGGCGTGCCTGGACTGTGGTCGGCCCCTCGGTGGTGGCTGTCTGGCCGGGCTGACCGCTGGCGGTGTCTCGAGGTCGGCAGGGGCGGAAAGGACTACCCATGGTGAGCAAATCACCGGAGGAACACGCCCGGAACCTCGACCTTCGTCACGAGGATTTCAACGATCAAGAATTCCTCTACGAGGTCTACTCGGTGATGCGGGAGAACGGACCGTTCAGTCACCAGGACGTGCCATTCCTGGGCCCCACGCCGGGGGGCGCGTGGATCGCCACTCGCTACGACGACTGCTACGAGATTTTGCGGAACTGGCGCAGCTTCTCCAGCAAGCCCATGGGACTCGAGGGCAACCCGATGTCGTTCGGCGACATCGTGATCACCTTGGATCCCCCACGGCAGCAACAGCTTCGCAAGGTTCTCAATCCGTATTTCTCTCCGGGCCGGATGAAGGAGCTGGAACCCCAGGTGCGCGCGGTCACCGATGGGTTGATCGACAATTTTATCGAGCTGGGCAGCGGCGATCTCGCAGACGTTGCATGGCAGCAACCCGGGATCGTGTTCTTCCGGTACGTACTCGGCATGCCCGTTGAGGACGTGCCGCTCTACATCGAGACAGCCGACCTCGCGATCAATGGGGAGAGCGAAGACATCCGGAACGGTTCGATGACAAATCTCTACCTCCGCGTACGCGACGAGATCGACAAGCGTCGTGGTGAACCGCCGCGTGACGACCTGATCGACGTTCTACTCGCCGCCGAGATCGACGGCGAGAAATTGAGCTTCGACGACGTTGTCGCGAATGTGATGCTGCTGGTGCAAGCCGGGCTCGAAACAACCTCTAGCGCAATGTCATTCGCCTTCTTCTATCTTGGCACCCATCCCGAAGATCGCGACCGACTTGTACGCGAAGCCGGGTTGATGCCCGCGGCGATAGAGGAATTCATCCGGTTCGCCGGTTCGGTCCACGGACTGCATCGCTCAGTCGCGGAAGAGGTTGAACTAAGCGACCACAAGTTCTGTCCCGGTGAGACGGTCGTCGTGAACTATGCGGCCGCCAACCGCGACGCGCGCGAGTTCGACGAGCCGAACAAGTGCATTCTCGACCGGCAAACAAACCGCCACCTCGGGTTCGGAGCCGGCGTCCATCGCTGTCTGGGCTCCAATCTCGCCCGGCTCGAGTTTCGGGTGGGCGTCGAACAGACCCTGAATCGGATACCCGACTACGCCATCCCCCCTAGGGCAAAAGTTGATTTTCACGGGAACTCGGTCACCCGGGGCTACCGCGCCCTGCCCGTCGTCTTCACGCCGGGCGCCCGCATCGGCCGGTGAGAGGCGGCATGCGACCGCCGATCCGTCTCGCAGCCAACGTAATAGCGACATCAGGGAGGAACCCGTGGACAAGCAAGATCTTCAGTGGATGATCTCCGTCGATGACCACATCATCGAGCCCCCGAACCTATGGGTCGACCGCGCATCGGCCGCCGACCGCGATCGAGTGCCACACGTGGAGCGCATCGACGGCGTCGATACGTGGATATACGACCAAGCGCGCGCGTCGGTGATGGGCATCCTGGTCGCGGCTCACCAGCGGCCGCCCGAATACTCGCCGCTGCCAGTGAATTACGACGAGATGCCTCGTGCCTACTTCGACCCGGTCGCCCGCATCCCTGACATGGACGAGGACCATGTGATCGCGGGACTGAACTTTCCGTTCTTCCCACGGTTCTGTGGTCAGATGTTCGCACACCTCGGTGACCGCGACCTGGCTCTCAAGTGCGTGCGGGCCTATAACGACTTCGTCATCGATGAGTGGTGCGCGGCGGCGCCTGGTCGCTACATCCCAATGGTCATCGTCCCGTTGTGGGATACCCGACTGGCCGTCGAGGAGACGCTGCGGTGCGCCGGCAAGGGCGCCAAAGCCATTGCCTTCTCGGAGAACTTGCACCCGCTGGGATTTCCGTCCATCCACTCGGGAGCATGGGATGATTTCTTCGCGGTGGTGAACGAGACGAAGATGCCGCTGTGCACACACATCGGCTCGTCGTCGGTTAGTCCCACTACGTCGCCTGACGCACCTTTCGGGGTTCAGGCGGTCAACATCAATCTCAATCTGGCGAACTCAACCACGGATTGGTTGTTCTCGGGCAAGCTGCAGAAATACCCCGATCTGAAGATCGTGCTGGCCGAGGGCGGCATCGGCTGGATCCCTTACCTCATCGAGCGTGCTGAACATGTCGCCGCCGACTACCAATACCTGCGCGCCAACAACTGGGCGGTTGACCCCGCCACGATGCGCTTGACCCCGGTGCCAACCGATCCTGAAATTTTCCCGAAGGCTCCGCGCCAGCTCTTCCGCGACCACATGTACGGCTGTTTCATCGAGGACGACTTCGGGGCGGCCAATCTCGACTTCATCGGCGTCGACAATGTGATGATCGAAACGGACTATCCGCACACCGACAGCCTTTGGCCCAACTCCCTTCAGGCCGCTCACAAGGCACTCGACGGTCGGTCCGACCTCGACAAGTACAAGGTGCTGCAGGGCAATGCCCGCCGGGTTTTCGACTTTGAGCCCGCCCCGTATCCGGCGCTGGCGTAGTCAATCCCTTTCACTGGCCGACGGATTCGTTTGATGCGGGAGTACCAGAGCTTCATCGACGGTAAGTGGTTGAGCGACAATGCCCTCGGCACCATCGACGTCATCGATCCGGCCACCGAGGAGTTGATCGGACGAGTCGTCGAGGGTGGACAAAAGCAGGCGGCCATGGCGATCGAGGCTGCCAGGCGGGCTTTCGACGAAGGGCCATGGCCATGGATGTCCGTCCGGGAACGGGCAAAGATCATCAAGCGGTTCGCTGAGATCCTCGACGAGCGCAAAGCGGAGCTTCGGGAGCTGATCGTCGCCGAGATCGGCTCGACCGCCTTCATCACGGACCTGATTCAGGTTGGCGGTGCCATCGAGGCGGCCCACTACTACGGCGAGTTCGTCGAACATGATGTGACGTGGGTGGAGACACCGGGCGGCCCCGTGGTTTCGCCGACCGGCCTGGGCGGCGTGACAGTGGTCCGCGAACCGGTCGGGGTGGTCGGAGTCATCACGCCGTTCAACTTTCCTTTCTCGATCAACATTCAGAAGTGCCTGGCTGCCTTGGCTGTCGGCTGCACTGTGGTACTCAAGCCACACCCATGGACTCCGATGAACGCCCTGGAGCTGGCCAAGGTTGGCGAGGAAGCGGGCCTCCCGCCCGGGGCGTTCAACGTGGTCGTGGGCGGTGCCGACGTGGGAGAGGAGCTGTGCACGCACCGAGGCGTTGACATGATCGGGTTCACCGGTTCGACGGCGACCGGTCGGCGCATCCGCGAACTATCGGCGGCAACGATGAAACGCGCACAGCTGGAGCTGGGCGGCAAGAGTGCGCACCTCGTTCTCAGCGATGTCACCGAAAGTGACGTTGCGGGAATAGGATTCGGTCAGGTGCTGATGCATGCCGGACAGGCATGCACCGTCACGTCGCGACTTCTGTTGCCCGAGCACCTGCTCGAAGCGTATGTCGAGGGCCTCAAAGCGATGGCTCCGATGATTACCGTCGGCGATCCGCGTGATCCCGCAACTGTCGTCGGTCCGCTGATCAGGGATCAGCAGCGTCAGCGAGTTGAATCCTTCGTTCAGGCGGGCTTACAAGACGGCGCGCGGCTGGTGGTCGGCGGCAAACGTCCCGAACATCTCGAACGCGGCTTCTACTACGAACCGACGGCATTTGTCGACTGCCGCAGCGACATGCGCCTATGCCAGGAGGAGGTGTTCGGGCCTGTGCTGGCGGTGATGACCTATCGCTCCGAAGACGAAGCCATCCGCATCGCGAACGACTCCATCTAC
>NZ_LZLU01000263.1:0-22681 GCF_001673415.1 Mycobacterium sp. 1165196.3
CCATCGTCCGGTCGAAACGATCATGGCCTCGATGTGCTCGCTGGCGCAGCACACCGCCGAGGGATGGTCGACGTCGTTCACCGGCGCCCAAATCGGTGCCGACGCAATGGAAACCTGGTCGCGGGGGCTGGAGCGGTTCAACACCGCGCGGGCCAAATACAGCCCGTCGCAGTTCTACGACGTCGACCATCCCTCGGCGGTGTGCTGCGCCAGCGAGCACATCGAGGCCATGATCGTTTCGACCGGACGATGGGTCTGGATCACCAACGCGTCGGGATAGGTCGCCATCAACGCGTCCAACGCGAACAGGTGGCTGGGATTCTTGAGCACCCACCGCTTGTCGGCGTCGTTGAGCCCGATCAGCTGCAGGTTGCGGCGGTGCCGCTGATACGACGGCGTCCAGTCCTGCTCCGAGAGCCACTGCGAGTAAGTGGGCAGGTGCGCCAAGGTCTCGTAGGACGCCGAATGCAGCGACTGCCGCAGCAGCTGCCAGCACTCCTCCAGCTCGTATGCCGCCATGAAATGCAGACCCGTGTAGTCCGGGTTTTCGGCATGGTGCTTGTTGAACTGCGCGTTCAGTTGGCTGTAAAACGGGTTGGAATCCCAGGTTTCACGAGGCGGACGCGGCTGTGGAAATTCGGCCAACCACAGATGCAGGCCCTGGTGCGCGGGATCGGCACCAAGCAGTCGATGCAGGGCCGTGGTACCGGTGCGCACCAGGCCGGTGACGAAGATCGGCCGCTCGATGGCCACGTCGGCGTGCTGCGGGTACTGCTTCCAGGCGGCTTCGGACAGCAGCCTGGCCACCAGCGCACCGCGCAGGAAGAACCGATTCATCTTGCTGCCCAGGGGCGTCAGGTCGGCGTCGCGGCGGTAGGAGTCCAGCAGCACTTCCAGCGCTTCGAGGTAGTTGTCGTCGTTGCTGCCGAAATCGTCCAGCCCGATCATCTTGCTGGCCGACGCCTTCAGGTCGTCAACGGTGCCGACATCGGTACGTGCAACCGTCATCGCCATCTCCTCCTCATCGCTTCGCTTTGCATCGTCGATGGCGGCATTAGGTGTGGTACTCCCCGCAATTGACATCCAGTGTCTGCCCGGTGATGCCGCTGGACAGGTCGCTGGCCATGAACAGGATCGCCGAGGCAACCTCGTCCTCGGTCGGTAGCCGCTTCAGGTCGGAGCCTGCGGCGGTGGCCTCATAGATCTGCTCGGCCGTCGTGCCGTACTTGCCGGCTTGGTGGTTGAAGTAGCCCTGCAGTGTCTCGCCCCAGATATAGCCGGGCGCAACGGAATTGACTCTGATTCCCTGCTCGCCCAGCTCGGTGGCCAGCGAATGTGACATGGACAGCAGCGCGGATTTCGCCATCTTATAAGCGCCGTACTTGGCCTGCGAGTGCCGCAGCACCATGGAGTTGACGTTGACGATCGAGCCCTTCGACTCGGCCAGCGCCGGCGTGAACCCCTGGATGAGTCGCAGGGCGCCGAGCGCGCTGAGTTCGATCGCGTCGCGGATATGCTGAAAGCTCGTGCCGGAGAACGGTTTCAGCGACGGCACCCGGAACGCGTTGTTGATCAGCACGTCGACCTTGCCGTAGGCCTCCAAGGTGGCCTCGACCAGGTTGTTGACCTGGTCATCCTCGGTGATGTCGGTGCGCACCGTCGTCGCACGGCCTCCGAGGTCGGCGATCTGCTTGGCGACGTCGTCCAGGCGTTCCGGCGTGCGGGCCGCCAGCACCAGGTCGGCGCCTTCTCTCGTGCATCGGTGCGCCAGCGTCGTGCCCAGACCCGGGCCGACGCCGCTGATCACCACCACCTTGCCGTCGAGCAACTTCGTCATCCCAGCATCCTCGCCTGAATCTGTTGGTGGCGCAGCGCAATTCGCGCCCGCCAGTCGTCCTCTGAGATCTTGTTGTGGTCGTAGTACGGCAACGCGGCCGGCACCTTGTCGATGTCGACCACCTCGACGGTCGGACCGTCGGCGTCGGTGAGCTCACGCGACACCCGCTGCCAGCGGAACTGCAGGAAGCCACGCCGGTGCCCGACCGTCTCGACCCAGTTGGTCACTCCCGGATTCTGTTCGGCAACCACGATGCGGACCTTGCCGTCCGGATCCGCCTGCGCCTGAGTGTTGTTCAGCGAGGTCTGGTGGTTGATGTAGTCCAGCGAGATGTACCACAGGCTGCCCAGCTGGAAGCCGAGGTAGGGCGCGTCGGAGACCGGGATGGTGATGACCATCGCCTGATCCGGTCGCAGATCGAAGTGCCCGACCGACGAGTACTGCGTGGCCAGTCCGCCCGGGGTCAGCCGCGGCGGCACCATGGTGTTGACCGGCAGGTCGAGATAAAACCACTGCGGGAATTGCAACCAGGTCTTCACTCGCTGGACAAGCTGCTTTCCTGCTGTCGCGTAACGCTTTTCGATCAGCTCACGGGTCAAGGGCGGCGGCGCGGTGCCCGCCGTGTCGAGGCGGGAGATCGCCAGCGTGCCGCGCTGGGCCGACCAGTCCCCGTACACCTCGCGGATCACCAATTGTCCGGCGCTGGTCGGTCGCACCCGCCACTCGAAGCTGCCGTCGGGCGCGATCTCGAGCTCGCGGTCGTCGAATGCGGCCTGGCTGACGGGCACGAAGTCGTCGGTGTACTCGCCGCCGAGGAGCTGGAAACTCAGGTCGGTGGTGGTTCCGCGCCTGCCGGTGACCACGTAGTCGTGGTTGGCGTGCACCCGGGTACCGAAGTACAGGGTGTCGGGATTGTCCAGGCCCATCTTGGTGAAGGGTCCGGTACCCGACTGCAGGAAGGGATGGTCACGGTCGTAGTCCACGGCCAGATGGATGCAGCCCGAGATACACCCGGCCAGATACTGCAACCCTTCGAGCAGGTCGGCTTCGGTCTCGATGAACGGTGCGTCGGCCACCAACTGCTCGGCCTCTGCGATCGCAGCGGTGAGGGAATCAGAGAACACGCCTAGACGCTAGAACGTGTTCTACTTTTTCGTCAATGGCGAACGTTCCCGCGCGTCGGCCGCAGCGTTCAAGGACGACGCCGACTCACTACGGAGGGCAGGAGTGCGAAAGGTCGATCAGGTGCTGGCGGACGTCGGGATGCCGGTTGAGGTAGTCGATGACGTTGCCGTTACCGCCCTCCGCCTGCGACCTTTGCTGCAGCTGCTGGTGCAGGTCCGGATGCTTCTGCAGGTACGAGTCGATCGATGCACCCACGTCCTGATTGCATTGCGGAGCCGCGTTGGCGATGCCCGCCACGGGCAGCGCGATCACCGTTGCGGCGGCAGCGGTCATCAGCCCCCCGGCGAGCAGGCCGTACAGCCCGCGGCGACGGGCGCCGACTGTGTTGGATGTGCTCATAGCGCCAGGTTACTCGCGATACCTATGCGGCGCCTATGCGTGCCGTGGCCGAAGCGGCAGGTCAACGCTGGGCCGTGGCGCCGCTTTCCTGCTCGCGCTTGATCTCCAGCGCGATGTCGATCAGCTGGTCCTCCTGGCCGCCGATGAGCTTGCGCTGGCCCGCGCGGTGCAGCAGCTGGTGGGCCGGCACACCGTAGCGCTCGGACTGGCGGATGGCGTGCTTCAGGAAGCTCGAGTACACCCCGGAATAGCCCATGATCAGGGCGTTGCGGTCAAGCAGGCACTCGGCGGGCATCGCCGGGGCGACTACCTCTTCGGCGGCGTCGGCGATGTCGAAGAAATCGATCCCGGTCTTCACGCCGATCTTGTCGAACACCCCGATCAGCGCCTCGACCGGGGCGTTCCCCGCACCGGCCCCGAACCGGCGGCACGAGCCGTCGATCTGCTTGGCACCCGCCCGCACCGCCTCGACGGAGTTAGCGACACCCAGGCCGAGGTTCTCGTGGCCGTGGAAGCCCACCTGGGCGTCGTCGCCGAGCTCGGCGACCAGCGCCGCAACCCGATCCCGCACGCCCTCGAGGACCAGCGCCCCGGCCGAATCGACCACGTAGACGCACTGGCAGCCCGCGTCGGCCATGATGCGGGCCTGTGCGGCCAGCTTCTCGGGCGAGATGGTGTGGCTCATCATCAAGAACCCGACGGTTTCCAGGCCGAGTTCGCGGGCCAGGCCGAAGTGCTGAATGGATACGTCGGCCTCGGTGCAGTGCGTGGCAATCCGGCAGATCGAGCCGCCATTGTTCTGGGCCTCTTTGATGTCTTCCTTGGTGCCAACGCCGGGCAGCATCAAAAAGGCGATCTTGGCTTCTTTGGCGGTCTCGGCGGCGAGCTTGATCAGCTCCTGCTCGGGCGTCTTGGAAAACCCGTAGTTGAAGCTCGAGCCGCCCAGCCCGTCGCCGTGGGTGACCTCGATGACGGGCACTCCCGCGGCGTCCAGGGCGGCCACGATGGCGCCGACCTCGTCCTTGGTGAACTGGTGACGCTTGTGATGTGAGCCGTCCCGCAACGACGTGTCGGTCATCCGGACGTCCCAGACCGGGTTGAAAAATATGTCGGTCATGATTGCGCTCCTCCGGCCGTCGCGCTCAAGGACTCCTTGGCGATCTCCTCGCCGACTTTCGTGGCCGCGGCGGTCATGATGTCCAGATTTCCAGCGTAAGGCGGCAGGTAGTCGCCCGCACCCTCCACTTCGACGAAGGTGGTGACCAGCGCCTGGCCGCCGGAGTTTATCGACGGATCGTCGAACTGCGGCTCGTTGAGCAGCCGGTATCCCGGCACGTAGGTCTGCACCTCGGCGACCACGTCGTGGATGGACTTGGCGATCGCGTCCCGGTCGGCGTCCTCGGGAATGGCGCAGAAGATGGTGTCGCGCATGATCATCGGCGGGTCGGCCGGGTTCAAGATGATGATCGCCTTGCCGCGCTTGGCGCCACCGATCGTCTCCACGCCCCTGCTGGTCGTCTTGGTGAACTCGTCGATGTTGGCCCGGGTGCCGGGGCCGGCCGACAGCGAGGCGACCGAGGCGACAATCTCGGCGTACGGCACGCCGCCGAGGTCGGCGACGGCACGCGAGACCGCGTAGACGATCGGGATGGTGGCCTGCCCGCCGCAGGTGATCATGTTGACGTTCGGCGCGTCCAGGTGCTGGCGCAGGTTGGCCGGCGGGATCACCGCCGGGCCCACCGCGGCCGGCGTCAGGTCGATGGCCCGGATGCCGGCGGCCTCGTACTTGGGGGCGGCGTCGCGGTGCACGTAGGCGCTGGTCGCCTCGAACACCAGGTCGGGCTTCTCCGGCTGGGCCAACAGCCAGTCCACACCCTCGTGGGTCGTCTCCAGACCCAACTTGCGGGCGCGGGCCAGGCCCTCGCTCTCCGGGTCGATGCCGACCATCCAGCGCGGTTCCAGCCAGTCCGATCGCAGCAGCTTGTAGAGCAGGTCAGTGCTGATGTTGCCCGACCCGACAATGGCCACAGTCGCCTTAGTCGGCATGATGCCCCTTTTCGAAGCTTTGAAATTTAAGTTAGACGATTTAAATCGAGCCTATTCGAACGATAGGCGGACCGAGCCGAGGCCCGCGAAGTCGGCGACGAAGTCGTCGCCCGGGTGCGCGTCGATCGCCTTCGTGCACGACCCGGGCAACACCACGTCACCCTTGCGCAGGCGGACGCCGAAGCCGTCCACCTTGCGGGCCAGCCAGGCCACCGCGGTGACCGGATTGCCCAGCACCGCGTCGGTGCGGCCTTCGGCGACGACCTCACCGTTGCACCGCAACACGGCGTCGATCCCCTTGACGTCGATGTCGCGGGGCGAAACGCGCGCCTCGCCGAGCACGAAACCCGCCGACGAGGCGTTGTCGGCGATGGTGTCGCACAGTTCGATCTTCCAGTCGGTGATCCGGGTATCGATCAGCTCGATGGACGGGACCAACGCTTCGGTGGCGGCCAGCACGTCGTCCTCGGTGCAGCCGGCTCCGGGCAGGTCGGCGTTCAGGATGAAACCGACCTCGACCTCAACCCGGGGGTAGAGGTAGCGGTTCGCCTTGACCGGGGTGTCCTCGAACAGCTGCATCTCGTCGAGCAGGTGCCCGTAGTCCGGCTCGTCGACGCCCATCATTTGCTGGATCGCCTTCGACGAGAGCCCCACCTTGTGGCCGAGCACCCGGGCCCCCTCCGCGACCCGCTGGCGGATGTTGATGAGCTGAATCTCGTAGGCGTCGACGACGTCGATCTCCGGATAGGCGGCGGTCAACGGGGCGATCGGCTCGCCGCTCCGCTCGGCTTGTGCCAAGTCGGCAGCTAGCTCGTCGCGCGTGGCAACACTGAGCATTTTTCCAAGTCTCCTCGTACGGTCGACCGGGCCAGTAGCGGCCGCCCCGGGCAATTCTATAACGTGTTCTACATGTCAGCGCAGGAGTACGACGTCGTCGTGGTCGGGAGCGGCGGGGCCGGCATGGTGGCCGCCCTTACCGCCGCTCACCGGGGTCTTTCCACCATAGTCATCGAAAAGGCCCCGCACTTCGGCGGTTCGACCGCACGCTCGGGCGGTGGTGTTTGGATCCCAAATAACGAAGTCCTCAAGCGCGACGGGGTCCGCGATACCGCCGAGGCCGCCCGCACCTACCTACACGGGATCGTCGGCAACGTCGTGGAGCCCGAACGCATCGACACCTACCTCGAGCGCGGCCCGGAGATGCTCTCGTTTGTGCTCAAGCACACACCGCTGAAGATGTGCTGGGTGCCGAAGTACTCCGACTACTACCCCGAGTCGCCGGGCGGCCGTGCCGAGGGCCGATCGATCGAGCCGAAGCCGTTCAACGCCCGCAAGCTCGGCGCCGACGAAGCCGGCCTGGAGCCGGCGTACGGCAAGGTCCCGCTGAACGTGGTCGTGATGCAACAGGATTACGTGCGGCTGAACCAGCTCAAGCGCCACCCGCGCGGCGTGCTGCGCAGCTTGAAGGTCGGGGCCCGCACCATGTGGGCCAAGGCGACCGGCAAGAACCTCGTCGGCATGGGCCGGGCGTTGATCGGGCCGCTGCGGATCGGGTTGCAGCGGGCCGGGGTTCCGGTCGTGCTCAACACCGCGCTCACCGACCTCTACGTCGAGGACGGCGTGGTACGCGGCGTCTACGTCCGTGAAGCCGGCGAGGCCGAATCGGGTGAGCCCCGGCTGATCCGGGCCCGGCGCGGGGTGATCCTGGCGTCGGGCGGGTTCGAGCACAACGAACAGATGCGGGTGAAATACCAGCGTGCGCCGATCACCACCGAGTGGACCGTCGGCGCGGCGGCCAACACCGGTGACGGCATCCTGGCCGGCGAAAAGCTCGGTGCCGCATTGGATCTTATGGAGGACGCCTGGTGGGGCCCGACGGTCCCGTTGGTGGGCGCGCCCTGGTTCGCGTTGTCCGAGCGCAATTCGCCGGGCTCGATCATCGTCAACATGTCGGGCAAGCGGTTCATGAACGAGTCGATGCCCTACGTCGAAGCCTGCCATCACATGTACGGCGGTGAATACGGTCAGGGGCCCGGGCCGGGCGAGAACATTCCCGCGTGGCTGGTGTTCGACCAGCAGTACCGGGACCGCTACATCTTCGCGGGATTGCAGCCCGGACAACGTATTCCGCGCAAGTGGCTGGAGTCCGGCGTCATCATCCAGGCCGATACGCTGGCGGAGCTAGCGCAGAAGGCCGGTCTTCCGGTGAACGAATTCACCGCGACCGTGGAGCGTTTCAACGGGTTCGCGCGCTCCGGCGTCGACGAGGACTATCAGCGCGGCGAGAGCGCCTACGACCGGTACTACGGCGACCCGACCAACAAGCCCAACCCCAACCTCGGGGAGATCACGCACGCGCCGTACTACGCGGCCAAGATGGTGCCCGGTGACCTGGGCACAAAGGGCGGCATCCGCACCGACGTCCACGGGCGGGCGCTGCGCGACGACGGCAGTATCATCGAAGGCCTCTACGCCGCAGGCAATGTCAGCGCCCCGGTGATGGGCCACACGTACCCCGGCCCGGGTGGCACCATCGGTCCGGCCATGACGTTCGGCTACCTGGCGGCGTTGCACATAGCTGGAGAGAACTGACATGCCCATCGACGTAGACGTGGCGCTGAACGCCGAGCTGGACCCCATCGAATTCTCTTGGGCCAGTAGCGATGTGCAGCTGTATCACCTCGGGTTGGGCGCGGGCGCCGATCCGATGGACCCGCGTGAGCTGCGCTACCTGGTCGACGACACCCCGCAGGTGCTGCCGACGTTCGGCAACGTGGCCGCCACCTTCCATGTCACGAAGCCGCCGACCGTCAAATTCCCCGGCATCGACATCGAGCTGAGCAAGGTGCTGCACGCCAGCGAACGGGTCGAGGCGCCCGCTCCGCTGCCGCCGTCGGGCTCGGCGAAGGCCGTCACCCGGTTCACCGACATCTGGGACAAGGGCAAGGCCGCGGTGATCTGGAGCGAGACGACGGTGACCGCGCCGGACGGCACGGTGTTGTGGACGCAGCGCCGGTCGATCTTCGCCCGCGGTGAGGGCGGATTCGGCGGCGAGCGCGGTCCTTCAACGTCGGACGGTGCGCCAGACCGGGCCCCCGATCTCGAGCTCGACGTGCCGATCCTGCCGCAGCAGGCGCTGCTCTACCGGCTGTGCGGCGACCGCAACCCGCTGCATTCGGATCCCGAATTCGCCGCTGCCGCAGGCTTTTCCCAGCCCATCCTGCATGGGTTGTGCACCTACGGCATGACCTGCAAGGCGATCACCGATGCGCTGCTCGACGGCGACGCCGGGGCGGTCGCGGCCTACGGCGCGCGTTTCGCCGGGGTGGCCTTCCCCGGCGAAACGCTCAAGGTCGGCATCTGGAAGGACTCGACGTCTTCCGAAGGCCGCTTCCTGGCCAGCGTGGTCGCGCCCGCGCGCGACAACGCCGTCGTGCTGTCGGGCGTCGAACTGGTTCCTGCGTAGGGGCTTTTTTCGCGCCGAGCGCCCGGCCTGCCGGGCCTACGGGTTCGAACGCCCAGCTAGCCGGGGTGTCGCCCAGCACGGGCGGCGCGAACCCTGCGCACGATGTCGCCCGGCCGGTCACCAGCGACCACTCGGACGAGGACCCAACCGCGACGCTCCAGTAGCTCCCTCCGGCGGATGTCCCACGTGTACTGCTGGCGGTTGTATCGATGCTGCTCACCGTCGTACTCCACGGCGATTTTCACGTCCTCCCAACCCATGTCCAGATACGCGAATGGACAGCCGAACTCGTCGAGCACCTCGATCTGGGTCTGCGGCCGCGGCAGGCCGGCCTCGATCAGCACGACGCGAAGCCACGACTCCTTCGGCGACTGTGCCCCGGCGTCGAACAGCTCCGCGGCCCGGCGTGCTTGCGCGATGCCGCGCCGTCCCGTGTACCGGCGGGCGAGCAGCTCGACGTCGGCCGCCTTGATCTCCGTCGCCCCGGCCAGCGCATCGATGCCTGCGACGGCAGTCGTCATCGGATACCAGCATCCGAGGTCCAGCGCAGTCCTCGTCGGCGATGTAACCGCTACCCCACAGAGCAATTCGACTTCATCCGCCTCGACAGTGTCTCTGTGCAGCTGCATCCCAGCCGCGCAATGGTGGTTGTTGTGGATCAGCTCCACAACTCTTCGGTCGTCGACCCAGCTGCTTCCGTGCATTGCAGCCGCCGAGAAGCCCGCCACAATTCCCCGGCGGCCGGTCCATAACCAGCCAGCCTTCGCCCGCACCACTGCGCTGAGCTCAGCGTCGCGGTCAATGTAGACGCCAGGGAACAGCCGGACGCAACGCGTTTCCAATTGACTCTTGGTTAGCAGTCCACTCGCGATGGCTTCGCTCCCGACAAAAGGCTCACCCATCGCCGCAGCGTCGCATGCCACACGGCACGCGTCACTTCAGTCGTCGAGTGCCCGGCCAGCCGGGCGTTGAGCCGCGACAGCCCGGCTAGCCGGGCACTCGGCGAGAAGAAGCGCGCCGAAGCCCCCTAGCCCAGGATCAGGCCCGACGTGGGGACGCCGGTTCCGGCGGTGACGAGGACGTGCTCGACGTCGGGCACCGGGTTCACCGAGGTGCCCCGCAGCTGACGCACACCCTCGGCGATGCCGTTCATGCCGTGAATGTAGGCCTCGCCCAGTTGACCGCCATGGGTGTTGATCGGAAGCCGCCCCCCGATCTCGATGGCCCCGTCGGCGATGAAGTCCTTGGCCTCGCCCTTGCCGCAGAATCCCAACTCTTCCAACTGAATCAGCGTGAACGGCGTGAAGTGGTCGTAGAGCACGGCGGTCTGGATATCGGTCGGCTTCAGGCCCGACTGCTCCCAGAGCTGCTGACCCACCACCCCCATCTCGGGCAGGCCGAGCTCGGGCCGGTAGTAACTGACCATCGTGTACTGGTCGGGGCTCGAGCCTTGCGCCGCCGCCTCGATGATCGCCGGCCGTTGCTTGAGATCCTTCGCGCGCTCCGGCGACGTCACCACGATCGCCACCGCCCCGTCGGTCTCCTGGCAGCAGTCCAGCAGTCGCAGCGGCTCGGCGATCCACCGCGAATTCTGGTGGTCCTCAATGGTTATCGGCTTCTCGAAGAAGTACGCCTTTGGGTTCTTGGCGGCATGCTTGCGGTCAGCCACCGAGATCGCACCGAAGTCACGGCTGCTGGCACCCGACAGATGCATGTAGCGCTGGGCGATCATCGCGACCTGCGCGGCCGGCGTCGACAGGCCGTGCGGGTAGGAGAACGAATTGTCCGCGGCGGTCGAATCAGCCTGCACCCCGGCGTTTCCCACCAGCCGGGTCTGTACCTGACCGAATCGCATGCCCGAACGCTCGTTGAACGCCCGGTACGCGACGACGACGTCAGCCACGCCGGTGGCCACCGCGAGAGCCGCCTGCTGAACGGTCGCGCAAGCGGCACCGCCGCCATATCCGATCTGCGAGAAGAACTTCAGGTCACCGATGCCGACCGCGCGCGCAACGGCCGTCTCGTTGTTGGTGTCCATCGTGAAGGTGGTCAGCCCGTCGACGTCGGACGGGCTCAGCCCGGCGTCGTCCAACGCATCCAGCACCGCCTCGGCGGCCAGCCGCAGCTCACTGCGGCCGGAGTCCTTGGAGAAGTCCGTGGCGCCGATGCCGACGATCGCGGCTCGGCCGTTCAATAAACCCGCTGGCATCTAAGCGCCCCCGATCGTCAGCGTCACATTCGCGATGACGTGATCGCCAAGACTGTTGCGGCCGAACACCTTCAGCGTGATCAGGCCGTCGTCGATGGCGGTCACCTCGCCGGAGAAGGTGACGGTGTCGTAGGCGTACCACGGCACACCGAGCCGCAGGCCGATCGACTTGATCACCGCCGTCGGGCCCGCCCAGTCGGTGACGTAGCGCTGCACCAGCCCGGTGTCGGTGAGGATGTTGACGAAGATGTCCTTGGAACCCTTGGCCTGCGCCAGGTCCCGGTCGTGGTGCACGTCCTGAAAGTCCCTGGTGGCCAGGGCCGTCGAGATGATGAAGGTCGGCGTGCCATGCAGCTTGAGTTCGGGCAGGGTGGTGCCCACTTCAACAACGGGTGCGCTCATGCTTCGTCTCCCACCGGCTCCCAGGCGTAGAGGCTCCACTCCGGGCCGGATTCACCGGCCGGGAAGTCGATATAGGTTGCGCGAACGGGCATTCCGATTTTGATCTCGGCATGGTCGACGTTGCGCAACTCGCCGAGCATCCGAACGCCCTCCTCCAGTTCGACCAGGGCGATCACGAACGGCAGCGTGCGACCGGGCACCTTCGGGGCGTGGTGCACCACGTAGCTGAACACCGTGCCGCGGCCGCCGGCGACCGCGAAGTCGATTGGCTCGGCCTTGTCCTGCCACACCGCCGGCACCGGTGGGTGCTGCAGGGTGCCATCGGCGAGGCGCTGGATACGCAGCTCGTGCGCCCGGACGCCCTCCCAGAAGAAGGCGGTGTCGCGCGACACCGCCGGACGCATCATCGCGTCGGCGTCGAGGTCCTCAGGCACCGAAGCGGTCGCACCGGAATCCTCGCGGGGCCTGAATTTCAGTATCCGCCAGGCCATCTCGGCGACGTCCTCGTCACCCACCCGCCAGGTGATGTGCTGGTTGATGAACCAGCCCTCGCCGAGCCCGGTCTGCTTGGGGCCCACCACGTCGCGCATCTCGGAGACGACGGTGACCTGCTCGCCCGGACGCAGATACCGGTGGTAGGTCTGCTCACAGTTGGTGGCCACCACACCGATGTAGCCGGCGTCATCGAACAGCTGCATGATCGGGCCCATGGGGTCGTCGGTCGGGCGTTCCCCACCCAGGCCGAACATCGTCCACACCTGAATCATGGCTGGCGGTGCGACGATTCCGGGATGCCCGGCGGCCTTGGCGGCGGCCTCGTCGACGTAGATCGGGTTGCGGTCCCCGAGCGCCTCGACCCAGTTGTTGATCGTCGGCTGGTTCACCGGATCCCGGGCCTCGCGCGGGGCAGCGACGACGGTTGCGGTGATCTCCGCGACCGCTTCCTTGATGTCGGTCATCGAGGCACCCTCGGCACTTTGAGTCCGGCCGCGGCGATCATCTCGCGCATCACTTCGTTCACGCCGCCGCCGAAGGTGATGACGAGGTTGCGCTTGGTCTGGGAGTCCAGCCACTTCAGCAGGTCGGCGGTGTCCGAGTCGGCGGGGTTGCCGTACTTGCCGACGATCTCCTCGGCGAGCCGGCCGATGTATTGAATCTTCTCGGTGCCAAAGACTTTCGTCGACGCGGCGTCGGCCACGTTGATGTCCTCACCGGCGGCGGCCACCTGCCAGTTCAGCAGCTCGTTGATCCGCCACATCGCGTGGATTTCACCCAGCGCCCGCTTGACGTCCTGATGATCGATCGGCGTGACGCCGTCGCTGCCCGGCTTGGACGCCCAGGCGTGCACCCGGTCGTAGATGCCGGCGGTGCGGCCCGCCGGGCCCAGCATGACGCGCTCGTTGTTGAGCTGGGTGGTGATCAGCCGCCATCCGCCGTTCTCCTCGCCGACCAGCATGTCGGCGGGCACCCGCACGTCGTTGTAGTAGGTCGCGTTGGTGTGGTGGGCGCCGTCGGACAGGATGATCGGCGTCCAGGAGTAGCCGGGATCCTTGGTGTCCACGATCAGGATCGAAATCCCCTTGTGCTTCACGGCTTCCGGGTCGGTGCGGCAGGCCAGCCAGATGTAGTCGGCGTCGTGCGCGCCGGTGGTGAAGATCTTCTGCCCGTTGACGATGTACTCGTCGCCCTGGCGAACCGCGGTGGTGCGCAGCGAGGCCAGGTCGGTGCCGGCCTCGGGCTCGGTGTAGCCGATCGCGAAGTGAACCTCGCCGGCCAGGATGGCAGGCAGGAACTTCTTCTTCTGCTCCTCGCTGCCGAACTGCTGCAGCACCGGGCCGACCGTCTGCAGCGTCACCGCGGGCAGCGGCACGTCGGCGCGGTGCGCCTCGTTGACGAAGATCGACTGCTCGATCGGGCCGAAGCCCAAGCCGCCGAACTCCTTTGGCCAGCCGACACCGAGCTTGCCGTCGCGGCCCATCCGCCGGATCACCGCGCGATAAGCCTCGTTGTGCCGGTCCTGCTCCATCGCCTTCATCTCGTCGGAGGAGATCAGGTTGGAAAAGTATTCCCGCAGTTCCGCTTGCAGCTGACGCTGCTCCGGAGTCAGGTCTATGAACATTGCGCTCCCACCAGATCGAGACGATGAGAAGGACCGCCCAGCAGCCGGGACAGGTCCTTGATCGTGGAGTAGTACCGGTGCATGGGATAGGTGATGTCCATTCCCATCCCGCCGTGCAGGTGATGGCAGAGCTGCATCACCGGCGGCGCCTGCGAGGTGATCCAGTACCCGAGAACGTCCAGGTCGTTGTCGGCGTCGCGGCCCTCGGACAGCCGCCAGGCGACCGACTTCGCCACCAAATCGATGGTGCGCGAGGCGATGTAGACCTCGGCGAGCTGGGCGGCCACGGTCTGGAACGTCGAGAGCGGCTTGCCGAACTGCTTGCGGTTAGCCACATAGTCGGCGGTCAGGCGCAGCGCCCCGGCCACCAGCCCGTCGGCATAGGCGCCGATGGCGGCAAGCGCCAACTGGTTGACCCGGGACGCCGTCGCGCCGGCCAACACGTCGGAGTCTTGGACCGCGACGTCGGCGAATGAGACGGTGTACTCCTCGGAGCCGTTGGAGGTGGGGGTCTGGACCACCTCGACGCCGTCGGCCGTCGGCGACACCACGACCACCGCACTGTCGGCGGTCACGATGATCCAATCCGCTTGTCCCGCATAACCGACGCCGACCTTGGTGCCCGACAGGCGGCCGCCCGCGAACGTGGTGGACGGCCGGTCCGGCAGCGCGGTACCCGGCTCGTTGAGCGCGGCGGTCAGCACCCCACCCTTGGCGACTCCGGCCAGAAACCGGTCCTGTTGTTCGTCGGTGGCCAGATCGAGCAGCGGCAGCACGCCGAATCCGAGTGTGGCCAGGGCCGGCGTGATGGCGCCGTGGCGACCGATCTCGGTGAGCACGGTGGCGACCTCGGGCAGACCCACCCCGTCGCCGCCGAGGCGCTCGGGCACCGCGAGGGCCGTCACACCGCCGTTGACCAAAGCGTCCCAGCTCAATTCGCGCTCGAACACCGACGTGACGACATCGGCGACGGCCTGTTGCGTCGCGGTGAGGTCGAAGTCCATCAGGACGTCACCGCGGGCTTGCCGGCGTAGTCGACCTGCCAGTGCTTGATGCCGTTGAGCCAGCCCGACCGCAACCGCTCGGGCTCGCCGATCGGCTTGAGGTCCGGCATGTGATCGGCGACGGCGTTGAAGATCAGGTTGATCGTCATGCGGGCCAGGTTCGCCCCGATGCAGTAGTGGGCGCCGGTGCCACCGAAGCCGACGTGCGGGTTCGGGTCGCGCAGGATGTTGAAGGTGTGCGGATCAAGAAGGGCCAGCGGGTGGTGATGTCCTACCGGTCCGCCAATTTCGACGAAGAGGTCTTCGAAGACCCGCACACCTTCAACATCCTGCGCGACCCGAACCCGCACGTCGGCTTCGGTGGCACCGGCGCCCACTACTGCATCGGGGCGAACCTGGCCCGCATGACGATCAACCTGATCTTCAACGCCGTCGCCGATCACATGCCGTGGGTGATCGAGTTACGCGTGGTCTCGTTGCCCGCCACCGCCAGCATGACCACGAAGAAACCGAACTCGTCGTCGGAGAGCTTCTCGCCGTCGATGTCGGCCTGGATCAGCGTGGTGACGATGTCGTCGGTGGGGTTCTGGTTGCGCTCCGCGGCCATCGCCATCGCGTAGGTGATCAGCTCCATCGATGACTGCGCGGGGTCGACGTGGGCGTACTCGGGGTCGGTGCCACCGGTCATCTCGTTGGACCAGCGGAACAGCTTGTCGCGATCCTCCTGGGGAACGCCGAGCAGACCCGCGATGGCCTGCAGGGGCAGCTCGCACGAGACCTGTTCGACGAAGTCGCCGCTGCCCTCTTTGGCGGCGGTCGCGGCGATGTTCTGGGCGCGCTCGGCCAGTTCGGCTTCCAGCCGCCCGATGGCCCGCGGGGTGAACCCGCGGGAGATGATCTTGCGCAGCCGGGTGTGGTGCGGCGCGTCCATGTTGAGCATGACGCTGCGCTGCAGCTCGACCTGCTCGCGCTTCATCTCCGGCGGCCAGGTCGGGATGGCGCCGTTCATCCAGCTAGAGAAGATGTCGCTGCGCTTCGACACCTCCTTGACGTCGGCGTGCTTGGTCACGAGCCAGTAGCCGTGGTCCTCGAACCCGCCCGCGCCATTCGGGATGTCGACCCAGTGGATCGGCTCGGCCTTGCGAAGCTGGGCGAGTTCCTCGACGGGCAGCCCGGCGAGGTTGACGTCGGGGTCGAGAAAGTCGAAGTCGGCGGGAATGTTGGGGGGTGCCATGTAGAGTGCGCTCCTTTTACAACACTAATTGCAACGTGTTCTAGTGCCAGTAAAACACGCCTCCTGCGCAGATAAAAGGCAGGTCACCATCCTCGCTTGTCAGAGTAATGAAACGTGTTCTAGCCTGACGGAATGGGTAACCCTGTCATCGTTGAAGCCACTCGTAGCCCCATCGGCAAGCGGAACGGCTGGCTGTCCGGCTTGCACGCCACCGAGTTGCTGGGTGCGGTGCAGAAGGCTCTCGTCGAGAAGGCCGGCATCGACGCCGGCGACGTCGAACAGATCGTCGGCGGCTGCGTCACACAGTACGGCGAGCAGTCCAACAACATCACCCGGGTCAGCTGGCTCGTCGCCGGGTTGCCCGAACACGTCGGCGCCATGACCGTGGACTGTCAGTGCGGCAGCGGTCAGCAGGCCAACGGCCTGGTCGCCGGCCTCATCGCGGCGGGCGCCATCGACATCGGCATCGCGTGTGGGATCGAGGCCATGAGCCGCGTCGGGCTCGGCGCGAACGCCGGTCCGGACCGGACCATCCTGCGTCCCTCGTCGTGGGACATCGATCTGCCCGACCAGTTCACCGCCGCCGAGCGGATCGCCAAGCGGCGCGGCATCACCCGTGAAGAGATCGACGAGTTCGGGTTGGCCTCCCAGACGAAGGCCAAGCAGGCCTGGGAGGAAGGCCGCTTCGACCGCGAGATCTCCCCGATCGAGGCCCCGGCACTCGACGAGAACAAGCAACCGACATCCGAGCGCGTCACCATCAGCCGCGACCAGGGCCTGCGCGACACCACGCTGTCAGGTCTCTCCGCGCTGAAGCCGGTGCTCGAGGGCGGAATCCACACGGCAGGAACGTCGTCACAGATCTCCGACGGCGCGGCGGCCGTGCTGTGGATGGACGAGGACAAGGCCAAGGCGCTGGGCCTGCGGCCGCGGGCCCGCATCGTCAGCCAGGCCCTGGTCGGCGCCGAGCCTTACTACCACCTGGACGGGCCGGTGCAGTCGACGGCGAAGGTGCTGGAGAAGGCCGGGATGAAGATGGGCGACATCGACATCACGGAAATCAACGAGGCTTTCGCGTCGGTGGTGCTGTCGTGGGCGCGGGTGCACGACCCGGACATGGCGAAGGTCAACGTCAACGGCGGCGCCATCGCGCTGGGCCACCCGGTCGGCAGCACCGGCAGCCGGTTGATCACCACCGCGCTGCACGAGCTGGAGCGCACCGACCAGACCACCGCGCTGATCACCATGTGCGCCGGTGGTGCCCTGTCGACCGGCACCATCATCGAGCGCATCTAGCGCTCGGTGAGTTTTCCGCACCTGGTGAGCATCCCCGACGACCGCCGCATCGCCGCGGCGCAGTCCTACATCGACGCGCTGGTCAATCATGACGGTGACGCCGTTCCGTTCGCGCCCGGGTGCACCCGCGTCGAGCAGGGCATCAAAAACGGTTTCTCCGGAAATCATCTGCGGCGCAGCCTCAATCGCGGCCTGCAGTACCGGTTGCTCGCGCAGACGACGCCACCGGATTACCGCGTCGACGGCGACCGGGTGCACGCGTCCTACCAGGTGCTGACCAAGGCGGGCATCGGTGGCCGGCGCCTCGCCGCACACGTCGACGAGACCTTCGTGATTCCGGCCGAAAGCGCAAGCGGCAAAGCCGAAATCCACCACATCAAGGTTCGCTTCCACCCCTTTATCCAAAGTCGTTAAGGACCGTCATGCCGAAACCGAAGCCGCGCGCACTGAACTCGCCGTGGGTCAGCTTCATCATCAAGTGGATGGCCAAGAGCAACGCGTGGATCTACAAGCGCAGCAACGGAAAATACGGCAACACCTTCCAGAAGGCTCCGGTCGCGCTGCTCACCACCACGGGCCGCAAGAGCGGCGAACCCCGGGTGAGCCCGCTGCTCTACCTGCGGGAGGGCGACCGGGTGATACTGGTCGCCTCCAAGGGCGGCAGCGACAAACACCCGCAGTGGTATCTCAACCTCAAGGCCAATCCCAAGGTCTCCGTGCAGATCAAGGACGAGGTGCTGCAGCTGCAGGCCCGTGACGCCACCGAGGCGGAACGCGCCGAGTACTGGCCCAAGCTGGACGCCATGTATCCGTCGTTCGACGACTACCGGGCATGGACCGATCGGGTCATCCCGATCGTCATCTGCGACCCCTGACGTTTCCCGTGCGTCCCGGTGGGGAATCATCCCGGGCAACATGTCCGACCGCCGCTGGATCCGCAACTCGCGCCCGATTGCGCTGCTGCTCAAGTATTTTGCGCGCGCCCACATCTGGGTGTACCGACGCACCGACGGCAAGATCGGCGCGAAGCTGTTGCGGTTTCCGGCGGCGCTGCTGACCACGACCGGACGCAGGTCCGACCAGCCGCGGACCACCGCGACGCTCTACCTGCTCGACGGCGACCGGGTGATCCTGCCCGCGACCTTCGGCGGGCGCGACGAAGACCCCTTGTGGTACCTCAACCTCAAGGAGAATCCCGACGTGCGGGTCCAGATCCGCGCCCAGCGCCTGGACCTGGTCGCCCGCGACGCCACGGACGCTGAGCAGGAACGGTATTGGCCACGCCTGACGCGGATGTACCCGCCCTACCGCAAGTACCGCGAGGCCGCCGACCGGGTCATCCCGCTCGTGGTGTGCGAACCCCGCTAGGCGCCGTAGACGGGGACGGGACGGCGCGCCTTGGCGAGCAGGTCGGCCACGACGCGGCCCAGCTCCGCGGGATCCCACCGCGCGCCTTTGTCGATCTCCGGTCCGTGGGCCCAGCCCTCCGCGACGCGGATCTTGCCGCCCTCGACCTCGAAGACCTTGCCGCTGACGTCGCGGGCTTCGGCGCTGCCCAACCAGACCACCAGCGGTGCGATGTTTTCCGGCGCCATCGCATCGAAATCCTGGTCCTGCGTTGCCATCATCTCGGCGAACACGGTCTCGGTCATCCGGGTGCGCGCCGAGGGCGCGATGGCGTTGACGGTGACGCCGTAACGTCCCATCTCGGCGGCGCCGACCAACGTCAACGCCGCGATGCCCGCCTTGGCGGCGCTGTAGTTGGCCTGCCCGACGCTGCCCTGCAGGCCGGCACCCGAACTGGTGTTAATGATCCGGGCGTCAACGGTTTTGCCCTCTTTGGACAGCCCACGCCAGTACGCCCCGGCGTGCCGCATCGTGGCGAAGTGCCCCTTGAGATGCACGGCGATGACGGCGTCGAACTCCTCTTCGCTGGTGTTGGCCAGCATCCGGTCGCGAACGATGCCGGCGTTGTTCACCAAAACGTCCAGACCACCGAAGGTTTCGACCGCGGTCTGGATCAGGCCGGCCGCCTGGTCCCAATCGGCGATGTTGGATCCGTCGGCGACGGCTTCACCGCCGGCCGCGGTGATCTCGTCCACAACACTCTGGGCGGCGCTGCCGCCACTGGCCGGCGAACCGTCCAGGCCCACCCCGATGTCGTTGACCACCACACGCGCGCCTTCCTCGGCGAACGCCAGCGCATGCGCGCGACCGATGCCGCCGCCCGCTCCAGTGACGATGACGACGCGGCCGTCAACCACTCCCATATTTCCGTCTCTCCTTTACTTGATCGCGCTGGCGTTCGTGGTGGCCAGATAGTGCGGTGGCTCGCCGCCGCCATGCACCTCCAACGAGGCACCGCTGATGTAGCACGCCGCATCGGATGCCAGAAACGCTGCGGCCCAACCGATGTCGGCAGGTTTGGCCAGCCGGCCGAGCGGCACATTCTTCGAGATCGCGGCGATGGACTCGGCGTCGCCGTAGAACAGTTCGGACTGCTCGGTCTCCACCATGCCGACCACACAGGCATTCACCCGGACCTTCGGCCCCCACTCCACGGCCAGCGTCTGCGTGAGGCTTTCCAGGCCCGCCTTGGCCGCGCCGTAGGCCCCGGTCCCCGGGGACGGCCGGCGCCCGGACAGACTGCAGATGTTGATGATCGACCCGCCCTGCCGCTGGCCCTGCATATGCGCGTTCGCGTGCTGCGAAACCGACAGCCCACCAATGAGATTGAGTTCGATGATCTTGCGGTTGAACTTGGCGCTGGACTCCGCGGTCAACACGAAGGGCGATCCCCCGGCGTTGTTGACGACCACGTCGAGCCGGCCGTGCCGGTCCACGATGGCGTCAATCAACCCCTTGACGGCGTCGTCGTCGCGGATGTCGCAGGAGTGGAACTCGTAGGGCAGCCCCTCGACCGCGCGGCGCGCGCAGGTGACGACGGTGGCACCCTGCCCGGCGAACACCGAACTGATCCCGGCCCCCACCCCGCGCACGCCGCCGGTGACGAGAACCACCCGCCCGGCCAGCCCCAAGTTGATGGCGTCAAAAGGGGGGCATGCTTCGGCGCGAGTCACTGTGCTAGCGTACCAAGCAAGTGCTTGCTTAGGTAGTTACCCCACAAGGAAGTGGCACCTTGCCCATCACATCCACCACCACCGAACCGGGCATCGTCGCGGTCACCGTCGACTTCCCGCCCGTCAACGCCATCCCGTCGCGCGGCTGGTTCGAACTGGCCGACACCATCACCGCGGCCGGCCAGAACCCCGAGACCCATGTGGTGATCCTGCGCGCCGAGGGCCGCGGCTTCAACGCCGGGGTAGACATCAAGGAGATGCAGCGCACCGAGGGATTCACCGCGCTCATCGACGCCAACCGCGGCTGCTTCGCCGCGTTCCGCGCGGTGTACGAGTGCGCGGTGCCCGTCGTCGCGGCCGTCAACGGGTTCTGCGTCGGCGGCGGCATCGGACTGGTCGGCAATGCCGACGTCATCGTCGCCTCCGACGACGCCACCTTCGGTCTGCCGGAGGTGGAACGCGGCGCGCTCGGCGCGGCCACCCACCTGTCCCGGCTGGTGCCCCAGCACATGATGCGGCGGCTGTTCTTCACCGCGGCCACCGTCGACGCCGCCACCCTGCACCACTTCGGTTCGGTGCACGAGGTGGTGCCGCGCGACGAGCTCGACGAGGCGGCCCTGCGGGTCGCGCGCGACATCGCCGCCAAGGACACCCGCGTCATCCGGGCCGCCAAGGAGGCGCTGAACCTCATCGACGTGCAGCGGGTCAACTCGAGTTATCGCATGGAGCAAGGCTTTACGTTCGAGCTCAATCTCGCCGGGGTGTCCGACGAGCACCGTGACGCGTTCGCCGGTACGACGAAGGGTGAGAAGTCGTGAGCGACAAGAGAACCACCCTCGACGACGCCGTCGCGCAGCTGCGCAGCGGCATGACGATCGGCATCGGCGGCTGGGGATCGCGGCGCAAACCCATGGCGTTCGTCCGCGCCCTGCTGCGCACCGACATCACCGACCTGACCGTGGTGACCTACGGCGGGCCGGACGTCGGCCTGCTGTGCTCGGCCGGCAAGGTCAAGCGGGTCTACTACGGATTCGTCTCGCTGGACTCCCCACCCTTCTACGACCCCTGGTTCGCCAAGGCCCGAACCGGCGGCACGATCGAGGCCAGGGAGATGGACGAAGGCATGCTGCGATGCGGTCTGCAGGCGGCCGCGCAACGCCTGCCGTTCCTGCCGATTCGGGCCGGGCTGGGCAGTTCGGTCCCGGACTTCTGGGAGGGCGAGCTGGCGACCGTGACCAGCCCGTATCCGGCACCCGGCGGCGGACACGAAACCCTGATCGCGATGCCGGCGCTGCGCCTGGACGCCGCATTCGCCCATCTCAATCTTGGTGACGCGCAAGGCAATGCGGCCTACACCGGGATCGACCCGTACTTCGACGACCTCTTCCTGATGGCCGCCGACAAGCGCTTCCTGTCGGTGGAGCGCGTCGTTTCCACCCAGGAGCTGGTCAAGGCGGTCCCCCCGCAGGCGCTGCTGGTGAACCGGATGATGGTCGACGGCGTGGTCGAGGCACCCGGCGGGGCCCACTTCACCACCGCCGCACCCGATTACGGGCGCGACGAGAAGTTCCAGCGGCATTACGCCGAGGCGGCCTCGACCGACGAGGGTTGGCAGCAGTTCGTGCAGACCTTCCTGTCGGGCAGCGAAGAGGACTATCAGGCGGCCGTGCGCGCTTTCAAAGAGGAGGCCTCGTCATGAGCGGCGACGCGATCACCCGACCCGAGATCTGCGCGGTCGCCTGTGCCGAATTGTTCCGGGACGCAGGCGAAATCATGGTCAGTCCGATGACGAACATGGCCTCGGTCGGTGCCCGGCTGGCCCGGCTGACCTTTTCGCCGGACATCCTGCTGACCGACGGTGAGGCGCAGCTGCTGGCCGAGACCCCGGCGCTGGGCGCGTCGGCACCCGTCGAAGGCTGGATGCCGTTCGGCCGCGTCTTCGAAACCCTGGCCTGGGGCCGGCGCCACGTCGTGATGGGCGCCAATCAGGTTGACCGCTTTGGCAATCAGAACATCTCGGCGTTCGGCCCGCTGCAGCAGCCCAAGCGCCAGATGTTCGGCGTGCGCGGGGCGCCCGGCAACGCCATCAACCACGCGACCAGCTACTGGGTGGGCAACCATTCCAAGCGGGTGTTCTGCGAGAAGGTCGACATCGTCTGCGGAATCGGCTGGGACAACGTGGACGACGACAATCCGGCGTTCCGCTTCGCCAACACCTACCGGGTGGTGTCCAACCTCGGTGTGTTCGACTTCGGCGGGCCCGGGCGCAGCATGCGGGCGGTCTCGCTGCACCCCGGCGTTTCGGCCGACGAGGTCGCCGAGAACACCTCGTTCGAGGTGCACGGCCTTGACGGCGCCGAGGAGACCCGGCTGCCGACTGACGACGAGCTGCGCCTGATCCGCGAGGTCATCGACCCGAAGTCGCTGCGCGACAGAGAGATCCGCTGACGGTGGTTACGAAGCT
>NZ_LZLU01000264.1:0-826 GCF_001673415.1 Mycobacterium sp. 1165196.3
GGATTGCGCCAACCAGGTCCCTATACAAAGGCTTTCGGTGAACATCGCGCCCTTGGGCGTGCCGGTGCTGCCCGACGTGTAGAAGACCCAGGCCAACGGGTCTTCGCCCGCCGCGGCGACGTGCAGGGGCGCGGGTGGCAGGACCGCGCCGTGGGTGGCGACGGCATCGATCGTCTCGATGGTCAGCGCACTGCCCGCCTCGGACAGCCGCGCGACCGCGGCCTCGAAGGCGGCGCGCTGGTCATCGTCGCGCAGCTCGTAGTCGAACACGATCAAGCGATCGGGCGCGGTGCCCGCCAAGGCCGCCTCGACGGCGGTCGCGAGGTTGTCGAGGCCCACGGCCAGAACGCGCGGCCGGGTCTCGGCGAGGATCGGCGCGTGCTGGGCGGCGGGTGCGCTGGTCTGCAAGGGCACCACCACGGCGCCGAGGTGGATGCAGGCGCATTCGATGGCCGTGTAGTCGATGCTGGCGAACCCCAGCACGCAGACGAAGTCCCCGGCGCGAACCGGGAACCGTCGGTGGTGATGCCAATCGGCGGCCGTGGCCTGCACCCGCGCCCACAGATCGGCATAGGTGATCGTCTCGAAGCGCGGCAGGAAGTTCAGCGCCGAACGGCCCGTTTGCGGATCGGTGACGACCTCGCGGGCGCGCTGCGCGAGCGCCGGCCGCCCGGCGTAGCCCTGCAGGACGGTGGCCATCACCTCGGCGATCCGCAGCCCCGGAGCGCGTGCGGCCGCGGCGATTTCGTCGTCGGGCAGCACCGGCACGCCCAAGGGCGCGATGTTCACCGAAAGCCTTTGTATAGGGACCTGGTTGGCGCCCCCG
>NZ_LZLU01000265.1:0-9607 GCF_001673415.1 Mycobacterium sp. 1165196.3
GGTCGCGGCTCTTGACGAACTCCACCGTCTGCTGCACCGCGGTGATGGGGAGGTCCTGCGGCAAGATGACGAGGCCCCCGCGGCGCGCCACCGTCTCGGCCATCCGCCGCCCCGCCACCGCGGTCATGTTGGCGACGACGACGGGGATCGTGGTGCCCGAACCGTCCTCGGTGGACAGGTCGACGTCGAAGCGGGACGCGACCTCCGAACGGTTCGGCATCACGAACACGTCGTTGTAGGTCAGGTCGTATGCGGGTCTGTGCCCGTCGAGAAACCTCATCGCAGTCGCCCCACCAAACTCACGCCCCCTTCACGCCAGTGCTGTCCCCGCTACGCGGGCACTTCGGTGCGATCCCCGCTCCACAGCGTGTGGAAACGCTTGGCCGGGTCGTCGTCGATGCGGCCGTAGGTGTGCGCGCCGAAGAAGTCGCGCAGGCCCTGGGTGAGTGCGGCCGGCAGCCGCTCGGTGCGCAGCGCGTCGTAGTAGGACAACGCCGACGAGAACCCGGGGATCGGGATGCCGAGTTCGGTGGCCTTCACCACGACGCGGCGCCAGCTGTCGATCGATTCCTCGATGGCGCTGCGGAAGTACGGCGCGACGATGAGCGTCGGTAGGTCGGGGTTCTCGTCGAACGCCTCTTTGATCCGGTTGAGGAACTTTGCCCGGATGATGCAGCCGCCGCGCCAGATGGTCGCCATGTCGCCGGGGGTGATGTCCCAGTCGTACTCGGCGCTGCCGGCCTGGATCTGGTTGAAGCCCTGGGCGTAGGCGATGATCTTCGACGCGTACAGCGCCTTGCTCACGTCGTCGATGAATTGCGCTGCGTCGCTTGGCTTCTCGCCCAGCTGGCCGGACGCCAGCCCGGTAGTCGCCTTGCGCTGCGCCACCGAGCCCGACAGCGCGCGGGCGAACACCGCCTCGGCGATGCCGGTCACCGGTACGCCGAGATCCAGAGCGGACTTCACGGTCCAGCGACCGGTGCCCTTCTGTTCGGCCTCGTCGAGGATGAGGTCGACCAGCGGCTTGCCGGTCTTGGCGTCGGTCTGGCGCAGCACCTCGGCGGTGATCTCGATGAGAAAACTGTCCAGGTCGCCCTTGTTCCACTCGGCGAACACGTCGGCGATCTCGGGGGCGGTCTTGCCGAGCCCGTCGCGCAACAGCTGGTAGGCCTCGCCGATCAGCTGCATGTCGGAGTACTCGATGCCGTTGTGCACCATCTTGACGAAGTGCCCGGCGCCGTCGGGGCCGATGTGGGTGCAGCACGGCACGCCGTCGACGTGTGCGGAGATCTCCTCGAGCAGCGGGCCCAGCGACTCGTACGACTCGGCCGGGCCGCCGGGCATGATCGACGGGCCGTTGAGCGCGCCCTCTTCGCCGCCGGAGATGCCGGCGCCGACGAAGTGCAGCCCGCGCTCCCGGATGGCCTTCTCCCGGCGGATGGTGTCGGTGTAGAGGGCGTTGCCGCCGTCGATGATGATGTCGCCTTCTTCCATGGCGTCCGCGAGCTCGTTGATGACGGCGTCGGTGGGCTCACCGGCCTTGACCATGATCAGCACCCGGCGCGGCTTTTCCAGCGCGTCCAGGAATTCGGCGATGGTCTCCGATCGCACGAACGTGCCCTCGTCGCCGTGCTCTTTGAGCAGCGCGTCCGTCTTGGCGATCGACCGGTTGTGCAGGGCCACCGTGTAGCCGTGCCGGGCGAAGTTGCGGGCGATGTTCGAACCCATCACGGCCAGGCCCGTGACGCCGATCTGCGCGGTGCCGGTCTTGGATCCGGAGTGGGCATCCGACGAACTCATGTTGTCGCCTCTCAAGTTGGAGAACTTTCACCAAAAGCTTTCGGTGACACTGTGGCACAGCGAACAGTCAGGCGCCCGGGGTGATCGGTTCTCGGCGGTGTCAGAGGTTGAACAGGCGTTGCAGCTCGGTGAGCCACGGGACGGCCAGCGCGACCGTGGGCACGACGAACACGGCGGCCGCGGCCAGGTATGCGGCCGCCGACAGCAGGGGACTGTTGCCGCGTCCGCCCAGGCGGCGCACTCGCAGCACCGTGCTGGGACCGCTGGCCGCCAATGCACCCGACGGGGCCCGCCCGGACGCGCAGGCGACCAGCGCCCGGGCCAGGGGAGCGCGACCCGCGGCGCGCACCGCCGCGTCGTCGGCGAGCAGCTCGACCAGCAGCTGGACGGCGCCGAGCGCGTTGGCGCTGCGGACCAGCCGCGGGAAGGCCGCGTGCACGGCGGTAAAGGCCTCCAGCACCAGGTCGTGCCGCGCCCGAAGGTGGGCGCGCTCGTGGGTGAGGATCGCCTCCACTTCGGCGTCGGCGAGGGTGCTCAGCGTCCCCTCGCTGACCACCACGCGGCTGCGCACGCCGGGCAGGCAGTAGGCCAGCGGTTGTGGGACGTCCAACACACGAAGATCGCGGGTGCGGGCGCAGGGCTGCGACAGCGCGGCACCGTGGCCGACCCCGACCAGGTCGACCACCATGCGGTGGTGGGCCCGTCGCTTCCGGTTGGCGATGGCCACCCGGACCACGGCGACCATCAGCCGGGCGCCGACCAGCACGGTCAGGGCGAACACGCTGACGTAGGCGATCCACAGCGGCCAGCCGAGGCGCTCGGCGGCGCCGACGATGCTGGTCGTGGGTCGCCCGTCGCGGCCGGGCATCAACAGGCGGGTGGCGATCGCGATGCCGGCGCTGAACGCCGACAGCACCGCGGCCAGTGCGACCGCCTGCCAGAGCACCATGGCGGCGCGGGGAGCGCGCAGCGGCCAGCGCGCGCGTGCCAACATCGCCGGCACCGGACCGGTCAGTAGCACCGCGAGAATGGTGAAAGCCAGCGCGGACACACTGTCAGTGTCCCTCAGGCCTCCGGTGCAGCGCCAGCAGATGGTGAGTTATTGCGTTGATTGGCTTCCAGTTCGGCGAGCGCGCGCCGCAGCGCCTCCGCCTCGTCGGCGCCGACCCGTTCGACGAAGTGCACCAGCGCGGCCTGCCGGCCCCCGGGATCCTCGGCTTGGGCCAGCGCGTCCACCATGAGTCCGGCGACCAGCTCGTCGCGACCATGAACAGGCGCGTACCGGTGCGCCCGGTCGTCCCGGATCTGCGAGACCAGGTTTTTCTTGGCCAGCCGTTGCAGCACGGTCATGATCGTGGTGTAGGCGAGATCGCGCTGCGCCGACAACGCCTCGTGGACCTGGCG
This sequence comes from Mycobacterium sp. 1165196.3, assembly GCF_001673415.1. NCBI lineage: Bacteria > Bacillati > Actinomycetota > Actinomycetes > Mycobacteriales > Mycobacteriaceae > Mycobacterium > Mycobacterium sp. 1165196.3. Next base: position 3,205 of record NZ_LZLU01000265.1, read on the forward strand.
AACGGTCTGAGGCTCGGGCGTGGACCACAGGTGGTCCATGACGGCCCGTTCCAGATCCCCCAGCCGAGTCAGTTTGGCCATAGTTCGTTCATCTCCTGAGCGTCGAAACCAGCGTACTCCGGCTTACTACCGACGGTCGTACGGAAGGCTGACAAATCACGGTGTCGGCCGACGCGCGCGCCCCCGGGGCGAACAAGAAGAACAATACCCCTTGCGAAGTTAGGGCAGCCTTGCCTATGCTCATCGAGTCGAGCGATAACGGACCGTGTGAGTGTCCTGAGGGCTGCAGCGACCCCCGGTCTACTCGATCGGCGAGCCCCGTGCCAACAGGTACGGGGCTCAGCCGTTTTCGGGGCCAAAGTCCCACGGCGAAAACGCTTGCGGGGCCATGGTGTAGACACATGGACGTGCCAGAGCCGCAGAATGCCATTATCCCGCCGGACTTCTCCGCACCCTTCGACCGCGAGATCGGGCTGCAGTTCACCGAACTCAGCCCCGACGGTGCGCGGGCCCAACTCGAGGTCACCCCCAAGCTGTTGCAGCCGATGGGTTTGGTGCACGGCGGCGTTTACTGCTCGATGATCGAAAGCATGGCGAGCGTGGCCGCCTACACCTGGCTGGCCACCCGCGGCGGCGGAAACGTGGTGGGCGTCAACAACAACACCGATTTCTTGCGCTCGATCGGCTCGGGCATGGTGTACGGCACCGTCGAGCCGATCCACCGCGGCCGCAGCCAGCAATTGTGGTTGGTCACCATCACCGACGACGACGACCGCGTCGTCGCCCGCGGTCAGGTGCGGCTGCAGAACCTCGAGGCCCGCTGAGCGGTGGGCCCGTCACACCGCCGTCATTGAATTGCGCTGTCGGGCAAGCTAGCTGGCGCGTCTGGCAGCCGGCCGGTTGGCCTCGGCGGCGACCACCGCCAACTGTTCCAGCCGCGTACGGGCGAACGCCTGCTGCTCGGTGATGGTGAGCTGGCCACGACGGGTGCTCAGGAACGTCACCGTCCAGGACAGCAGGGTGCTGATCTTGGTCTTGAACCCGACCAGGTACACCAGGTGCAGCACCAGCCAGGCGAACCAGGCGAACAGCCCGCTGAACTCGACCGGGCCGATCTTGGCGACCGCGGAGAACCGCGACACCGTGGCCATGGAGCCCTTGTCGAAGTACTGGAAGGGCTCCCGGTCGGCCGGGTTGGCGCCGCCGAGCTCGGCCTTGATGGTGCTGGCGACGTACTTGGCGCCCTGGATGGCGCCCTGCGCCACGCCAGGCACGCCTTCGACGGCGGCCAGGTCGCCGATGACGAACACGTTCGGGTGGCCGGGGACCGACAGGTCGGGCAGGACCTTGACGCGGCCTGCGCGGTCGAGTTCGACCGACGACTGGTCGGCGAGGTCGCGACCCAGCGGGCTGGCGGACACGCCGGCGGACCAGACCTTGCACGCCGACTCGATGCGCCGGACGGTGCCGTCGGAGTCCTTGACCGTGATGCCGTTGCGGTCGACGTCGGTCACCATCGCACCCAGCTGGATCTCCACGCCCATCTTTTCCAGCCGGGCCGCCGCCCGCTGACCCAGCTTGTCGCCGAAGGGCGGCAGCACGGCGGGAGCGGCGTCGAGCAGGATCACCCGGGCCTTGGTCGAGTCGATGTGCCGGAAGGAGCCCCGCAACGTGTCCTTCGCCAATTCCGCTATCTGCCCGGCCATTTCGACGCCGGTGGGGCCGGCCCCGATGACGGTGAACGTCAGCAGCTTGGCCCGCCGCTCCGGATCGCGAGAGCGCTCGGCCTGCTCGAACGCGCTCAGGATCCGGCCGCGCACCTCGAGCGCGTCGTCGATCGACTTCATGCCAGGCGCGAACTCCGCGAAATGGTCGTTGCCGAAATAGGACTGGCCCGCGCCGGCGGCGATGATCAAGCTGTCGTAGGGGGTGTCGTAGGTGTGCCCGAGCAGGTCGGACACCACGAACTTGCCCTCCAGGTCGATGTGGGTGACGTCACCGAGCAGCACCTGGACGTTGCGCTGTCTGCGCAGGACGACCCGGGTGGGGGGTGCGATATCGCCTTCGGACACAATGCCCGTCGCCACCTGGTACAGCAGCGGCTGGAAAAGGTGGTGCGTGGTCCGGGCGATCAGCTTGATGTCGACGTTGGCGTGCTTGAGCTTCTTGGCCGCGTTCAGTCCGCCGAAGCCGGAGCCGATGATGACGACCTGGTGACGACGCTCCGGTCCATCTGTGGTTCCTGGCTGGGGGCTCATGTTTCCGCTGCTCCTGACGGGGGCTCCTGGACGCGCGACTGCAGTCAACGACCACGCTAGTCAGGCGGATACCCCCAAACCTAGTTGGCAACATGTGTAATCAAACACATCGTCTGTATCACTGCTGGTCGCCCAACGTGATACTCGTCATGCTCCGCCGACCGGGGCGCTGAGCTGGCGAAAGACCTACCGGCCCACCAGCGGACGCAGTGCCGCGCCGGCCGCCTCGATGACGCCGGGCGTGTAGGCGGGCAGGTTGATGATGACGCCGTCGATGCCCGCGTCGATCACCCTGGACTTGAGCTGATCGGCGACCGCGTCCGGCGTGCCGGCCACCATGCGCTGCGTCATCTCGGCGGGGATCTGGTCGGGGCTCGCGTTGTCGTCGATCAGGGCCGTGATCAGCGCGCTGGTCTCCAGGGTGGCGGGGTCGCGGCCCACCTCTTCGCAGGACCGGCGCACGGCGTCCACCTTGCGCGGCAGTTCGTCGAAGCCCGCGATCACGTTGAGGTGGTCGAAGTGCCGGGCGGCGAGCGGGATTGTCTTCTTCTCCCCGCTGCCGCCGATCATCAGCGGAATGTGTTCCCGGAAGCGGGGATTGGCGAACGCCTCGCTGGTCTGGTACCACTGGCCCGAGACGGTGGCCCGCTCGCCGGAGATCATCGGCAAGATGATCTGCAGGGCCTCGTCGAGCCGGTTGAACCTGTCGGTGAAGGTGCCGAATTCGAAGCCCAACTGGTCGTGCTCGAGCTGGAACCATCCGGTGCCGATGCCCAGGATCGCCCGTCCCTGGCTGACGACGTCCAGCGTGGTGATGATCTTCGCGAGCAGGCTCGGGTTTCGATACGTATTGCCGGTCACCAGCGTGCCGAGCTGTACCCGCTCGGTGGCGGTGGCCAGCGCCCCCAGGGCGGTGTAGGCCTCCAACATCGGCTGGTCGGGTGAACCCAACATCGGCAGTTGGTAGAAGTGGTCCATCACGAAAACCGAGTCGAATCCGGCTGATTCGGCTTCGCGGGCCTGGGCGACGACGGTGGGGAAGAGTTGTTCAACCCCGGTGCCGTAGGAAAAGTTGGGAATCTGCAGACCGAGTCGAATAGCCACGAGAATCACCGTAGCGATCGGCCCTGCCCGAAAGAAGGGCGCGCGGCGTGTTACGCGTCAGGCGAAACGGGCCAGCGCGCCGTGGCTCACGTGCAACGTCTGGCCGGTGATGTGGCGGGCCGCCGAGGTGGTCAGGAACAGCGCCAACCGAGCGGCCTCCGCGGACACCGGCGCCGGCGTGCGTGACAGCCCGTCGTAGCCGGCCTCGGCGCTGCGTCCGCTCGCCACCACGTTGACGGTGATGCCGCGGGTGCCGAAGATGCCCGCCTGGCCCGCGGCCCAGTTCGACAGCGCGGCCTTGATGGCGGCGTCGGCGCTGCCGGCCGGTGGGTTCTCGGGCACCACACTGATGATCGAGCCGCCCGAGCGCAGGTGATCACCGACGGCCTGGACGGTGAGCACCGCCGAAAGCACCGCCGCGTCAAGGGCCTTGCGCCAGGCGTTGGCGGTGTCGGCGATCGAATAGGTGCGCGGGTCGCCGGCCTCCCAGGTGGGCGCCGGCACGTGGACGATGGTGTCCAGGTGGTGCGGGAAAAGCGGACGGGCCTCTTCCAGGCTGGCCGGGTCGGTGGTGTCGCAGACGATCGACTCGACCTCCAGCTCCTTGGCGGCGATCTCCAGGTCGCTCTTGCGCGCACCCACCAGGGTCACCTTGTGGCCGTCGTCGCGGAAGCCCTCGGCCACCGTGCGTCCCAGCTCCGTGTCTCCGCCGGTAACCAGCACCTCCACCGCCATGACCTCCTCGTGTGCACGCGCGTATTGGCATCGTCCCCGGATATGTTACTGGACAGTAGCTAGCCGGCGAAACTTTCGCCGGCGCGACGCGCGGATCAGTTGCGTAACTATTCGGGCGTCACTTTCCCGGGCACTTTCTTGCGGCGATTCAACCGCCGAGCGCACCGCATTATCGGCGGGCTAGGGTGCATCCATGCGTCGGATCGGGATCCTGGCCGCTGTGGTTTCGACGGTGCTGGCAGCGGGGCCGATCGGATGCGGTTCGCAGCCCGCGCAGCCCGCGCAGGCCTCGGGCAAGGTGGTGGTGTTCGCCGCGGCGTCGCTCAAGCCGGCGTTCACCCAGATCGGCCAGCAGTTCACGGCCCAGAATCCGGGCGCGGGCGTCGACTTCGAGTTCGCCGGCTCCTCCGATCTGGCGACCCAGCTGACGCAGGGCGCAACGGCCGACGTGTTCGCCTCGGCCGACACCGCCCAGATGGATGCGGTCAGCAAGGCCGGCTTGCTGGCCGGCGACCCGACGAACTTCGCGTCGAACACCCTGGTCATCGTCACCGCTCCGGGCAACCCGAAGCGAATCGGCTCCTTCGCCGATCTGGCCAGACCCGGCCTCAACGTGGTGACCTGCCAGCAGCCGGTGCCGTGCGGGGCGGCGGCCCGCCGCGTCGAAGACCGCACGGGCGTGCGCCTCAACCCGGTCAGCGAGGAACCCAGCGTGACCGACGCCCTCAACAAGGTCACCAGCGGCCAGGCCGACGCCGCGCTGGTCTATGTCACCGACGCCAGGAACGCCGGCGCCAAGGTGGCGACCGTGGCCTTCCCGGAGGCCGCCGCCGCGGCGAACGTCTATCCCATCGGCGTGCTGAAGAACGCGCCGCTCGCCGCGCAGGCGCACAAGTTCGTCGACTTGGTGACCTCGCCGACCGGGCAGCAGATCCTGGTCCAGGCCGGCTTCGCGAAACCCTGAGCCGCCCGTGCACCGGCCGACGGACCTGCCCCGCTGGGTGTACCTCCCCGCGGCGGCGGGGGCCGTCTTCGTGGTGCTGCCGTTGCTGGCCATCGCGGTCAAGGTCGACTGGCCGCACTTCTGGTCGCTGATCACCAGCTCGTCGTCGAAAACGGCGCTGTTGCTGAGCCTGAAGACCGCCGCCGCCAGCACGGCGCTGTGCGTGGTCTTCGGGGTGCCGATGGCGCTGGTGCTGGCGCGCAGCACGGCGCGGGTGGTCCGGTTGCTGCGGCCGCTGATCCTGCTGCCCCTGGTGCTGCCGCCCGTGGTCGGTGGCATCGCGCTGCTCTACGCGTTCGGCCGGCTGGGGCTGCTCGGCCGGTACCTGGAGGCCGCCGGTGTCGGGATCGCGTTCAGCACCACCGCCGTGGTGCTGGCCCAGACCTTCGTCTCGCTGCCGTTCCTGGTCATCTCCCTCGAGGGCGCCGCGCGCACCGCCGGCGCCGACTACGAGCTGGTGGCCGCGACGCTGGGGGCGCGCCCGAGCGTCGTGTGGTGGCGGGTCACCCTGCCGCTGCTGTTGCCGGGCGTGGTGTCGGGGGCGGTGCTGGCCTTCGCCCGCTCGCTGGGCGAATTCGGGGCGACACTGACCTTCGCGGGATCCCGCCAGGGGGTGACCCGCACGCTGCCGCTGGAGATCTACCTGCAGCGGGTGACCGACGCCAATGCCGCTGTGGCGCTGTCGATCCTGCTGGTGGTGGTGGCGGCCCTGGTGGTGCTGGGCCTGGGCACCCGCCGGCTGGCCGGGGCCGACACGGGGCAACCGTGAGCGAATTGCAGCTGCGCGCGGTCGTCGCGGACCGCGGGGTGGACGTGGAGTTCTCGGTATCCGCGGGCGAGGTGCTCGCCGTGCTCGGCCCCAACGGCGCCGGCAAATCGACGGTGCTACACGTCATCGCGGGGCTACTTCGGCCCGACCACGCGGTGGTGCGGCTGGGGGACCGGGTCCTGACCGACACCGCGGCCGGCGTCAGCGTGCCGACACACGACCGCCGGGTCGGGCTGCTGCTGCAGGATGCGCTGCTGTTCCCGCACATGAGTGTTGCCGCCAACGTCGGTTTCGGACCGCACAGCCGTCGGGCGCGGTGGCGGGCGGGTCGCACCGGAAGATCCGACACGGCGCTGGGGTGGCTGCGCGAGGTGGACGCGGAGGGCCTGGCCGACCGGAAGCCGCGCCAGCTGTCCGGCGGGCAAGCGCAGCGGGTCGCGATCGCCCGGGCGCTGGCCGCCGAACCCGACGTGTTGCTGCTCGACGAACCGCTGGCCGGGCTCGACGTCGCCGCGGCGGCCGCGATCCGGGCCG